>NZ_JAQPOK010000160.1 GCF_030068445.1 Roseofilum halophilum BLCC-M91
CAAGGTGTTCAGGAGTGCGAGCATCTTGCTCGCTGCTTCCCCAGGGAGCGAGACGCTCCCACTCCAAAATATCCAAGGTGTTCAGGAGTGCGAGCATCTTGCTCGCTGCTTAACCCTAGGGAGCGAGACGCTCCCACTCCGAAATATCCAAGGTGTTCAGGAGTGCGAGCATCTTGCTCGCTGCTTAACCCTAGGGAGCGAGACGCTCCCACTCCAAAATATCCAAGGTGTTCAGGAGTGCGAGCATCTTGCTCGCTGCTTAACCCTAGGGAGCGAGACGCTCCCACTCCAAAATATCCAAGGTGTTCAGGAGTGCAAGCATCTTGCTCGCTGCTTAACCCAACTGAATTCCTGAGAATCGAAAGAAAAACCAAAGCCTGGCTGGGATTAGCGATCGCCTCACTTACAGTAGTACACCAGTGGCATCAGGCCTGATGGTCTTACCCTCTGTCTTCGATGAGTGAGCATTTGCTCGCGAATTGTTTAACATGGATTGATAATTATTGAAGATAACGAACTGTGAGTATGGGCATGGCTAATTTCACACTCCATGAACAGATAGAATCCAAGCATCGAGTTCACCCTCAACAAAGAATCCTTAAGTTAGTGGTCAAACTCGTGGTGGCTACGGTGCTGTTAATGGCAGTCGGTAGCGCCACCAGAGTGATGAATGCAGGATTAGCTTGTCCCGACTGGCCCCTGTGTTATGGAACCTTAGTACCAACCCAACAAATGAATCTACAGGTGTTTCTAGAATGGTTTCATCGTCTGGATGCCAGTTTAATTGGCTTGGGGGCAATTGTCCTCATGGCTCTATCCTGGTGGTATCGCCAAGAACTCCCCCAATGGTTACCCTGGGCCGCCACTGGGAGTTTAGGATTAGTAGTATTCCAAGGACTGCTCGGAGGCCTCACGGTTACCGAGCTGCTGCGGTTCGATATTGTCGCTGCTCACCTGGGAACAGCCCTCCTATTCTTCCTCAGTCTGGTCACCATCTGGATGTTGCTGCTACCCTATAACGGCACAGGAGCAACGGGAAAATTATCCTGGATGGGCGCAGTAGCTGCCAGCTTGGTCTATATTCAAAGTATTTTAGGGGCGCTGGTGGCTTCCCAATGGGCCGTTCATCAATGCTTAGGAGGAAAACAACTCTGTGGGATTATGCATAGCCATATTGCTGGGGTACTCCCTCCGATTATCACCACTGCTGTTCTGATTATTTGGGCCCGGCGCACTCCTGCCCTTCACCCTTTGCTACGGCGCTTAATTCACTATGCTGGAGGCCTTTTAGTTTTACAAATTCTGTTGGGAGTGGGAACCTTATGGTTACATCTGCAAGTGGAACCCTTAACGGTGGCCCATCAAACCATTGGGGCCTGTTTATTGGGGATTTTAACTGCTTTTTCCGTTTTAGCCTGGCGCGATAATGCTCCGCATCGCTAACGCGATCGCCAAATTCTACCCGATCTCCAGTAGACACAACACTTTACCCATTGCCAATAACCCATTACCCGTTACCTGCGTAAAGCGCTCTATTTGAATCTATGCAAGACACCGCAAGAATTTCTGTCTCTTCTCTCCAACACACTCTTCTGGAGACCTGGCGCAATTACTATCAACTCACTAAACCTCGCATTATCCCCCTCTTACTGATTACCACAGCCGCCAGTATGTGGATTGCTTCAGAAGGCAACATCGATCCGATACTCTTACTGGTAACCCTGACTGGAGGAACTTTAGCTGCTGCCTCTGCCCAAACTCTCAACTGCATTTATGACCTCGATATTGATTATGCCATGGTACGCACGCGCAAGCGTCCCCTTCCTTCGGGAAAAGTGCAACCGCGACATGCGCTGATTTTTGCCTTAATTCTGGCTGGATTATCTTTTGGATTATTAACCCAATTTGCGAATCTGCAAGCGGCCCTTTTAGCGATGATGGGGATTGTGTTTTATATGGTGGTCTATACCCATATCCTCAAGCGCAATACGCCCCAAAATATTGTCATTGGTGGTGCGGCTGGCTCAATTCCGCCGTTAGTCGGTTGGGCAGCAGTGACGGGAGAATTAAGTTGGGCAGCTTGGTTATTGTTTGCTCTGATTTTTCTTTGGACTCCGCCCCATTTCTGGGCTTTAGCTCTGATGATTCGGGAAGATTATGCCACAGTCAATGTGCCCATGTTGCCGGTAGTAGAAGGGGAAAAAGCGACAACTGTGCAAATTTGGATCTATTCTTTGTTGGTGGTTCCGGTTTCGTTACTGTTAATTTATCCCTTGGGAGTCTGTGGGGCAGTGTATGGGGTGTTTGCTGTGGTTTTAGGGGGAGTTTTCCTCCAGAAAGCTTGGGTTTTACACCAAAATCCCCAGGATCTGCCTTTAGCCAAATCGATGTTTAAGTATTCGATTTTGTATATGATGGTATTGTGTACGGGAATGGTGATTGATAGCCTCCCCATTACTCATCAGATGGTACAAGCTTGTACCGGTCATTTAGAGACGCTGATGGGTATGGTGTTGAATATGAGTTAAGATCATTCAACTCTTGTCTGTTCTCTGTTGTTTGTTGCACCCGCTACGGCGGGTTTTTTAGTCTTTAACCGGATTTATTACCTATTATCGCGCCAAGGGCTAGAACTATACACAGCAGTGGGGTGAGCCAATCTCCCCATTGGATATATAAGGTTTGGGTGGTTCTGCGTTCAATGGTATCGGCGTGAATTTGATAGATGTTGCGATCGGAAATCCAGCGCGTTTTACCATAATGTTCGACAATGGCTGAATAGCCTGTATTGGTGGCTCGAATGGTGGTGCGATCGCTCTCTATGGCTCGTAGAACATCTTGAGCATGGTGTTGCCATTGCATGGCAGCGCTGTAGTGTGCATCGTTAGAAGCGGTGATGATAAATTCTCCTCCTTGTGCTGTTTGGCGGCGGAAAATTTGCGAAAAGGCAGAGTCGTAACAAATGCCGACAATGGCTTGTCCTACGGGGGTTGGGATGATTTGATCGGCAGCACCTTGAGCCAGTTGAGCGTCTAGGGGAGAGAGTCGGTTAATGAGTTTGCCGATCAGGGATTCAAAGGGGATATATTCTCCTAAAGGAACGAGTTTAATTTTGTCATATTGACTGATAATGGTTCCGGTTCTATCTAGGGTAAAGAGGCTGTTGGTGAGGCGATCGCCTTTTTGCCCGAATGCACCCACCCAAGCGGGGGTTCCCCAGTCGCGGATGGCTTGGAGTAGAGGAGGATAACCCCGGTTCTGTTTTGTCCAAAGAAAGGGGAGGGCGGTTTCGGGAGTCAGAACGATATCGACTCCTTGAGAGGCTAATTGTTTGTATCCTTGGGTATACCCGGCTATGGCGTTTTGCCATCCTGGAGAATAGAGTTTGATTTCATTGGGAATATTGCCTTGAATGATGCCAATGTTGAAGGTTTTTTCGGTTTTTGAGGCTAAGGATTGCTGGGAGAGAAAATAACCGGTTGCATGGCTGGAAAGAAGGATGGAAATTGCTCCAATTAGGATTGCTTTATATGTGCTTTTATGATATAATTTATGGCCAATGAATTCGGCGACTAATCCATTTACGGCAACCAATACGGCGGTAATTGTATTTGGCCCTGAAAGTTGGCTGAGGTGCAAAATGGGGAGGTTAAAAGGACTTTGGGTATAGGAAAGGGAACTCCACCAAAGATCGCTATGGCTCCAAAGACCTTCTAAAAGACACCAAAGGGTTGTTCCGAGGAGTACGGTATAGATACTGTTTTTCTCGCGGGTCAAATCATTGAATAAAAGTGCCCACAAACTGACTAGAGCGCTTCCCCAGAGGGTGATGAAGATCCAAACACTGAGGGCGATCGCCAAACTCGCGAACCAAGGAACGCCTAACCAGGTCATGGGATGAATTCCGGTAATCCAAAACAGAGCCACACCATGAAACCCAATTCCCCAAACCAGACCATAGCTCAGGGTTGCTTTCCAGGAACCAGAGCGCCGAACTAAGACCCAAAGGGGGATTAAGGCAATCCAAGCGAAGGGCCAAGCATTGACCGGAGCAGTAGTGATGCCCATCAGTAACCCTCCAATCAGCAAGAGGGTCACAGTTGCCAAAGATTGAGCTTTCATGATGGGGGTTTACAGCGCTTTGCGCCCTCTGTGGGGGAGGAGTGGGAGCGTCTCGCTCCCTAGATGTTCAATTGATTTTATCGGAATTATTCCAAGTCGCGACGACCAGGGTTACGGGATGGGTCACTCGATAGGAAACCAAAGACAAATAAAGCGACAAAGAAAAGCACAACGATATTAACAACGATTTTGAGCGTGAGCATTTATGTTTCTCCGAACAGATAGGCTTTGGATTATCATATCGAAATTTGGCTGAAAAACCTAGTCGAGGGAATGGTGGGGATGGATAGAGTGCCTATTCCCTATTCAAACTTCCTCATTAAGCCAGCGCCAGACTTTAGTCACTTGTTGTTCCACTTGAAGCAAGAGGCGATCGAGCCAGAGTAAGAGTTTTTCTGTGGGAGATAGGATGTATTCGTGGCTGGTGGCTTTCGTTTCAATGTAATCCGGTGCAGGTTCTGGAGTGCTGGAGGTTTGAGGTTGAGAGATGGATGAGGGTTGGGTGCGATCGCCCATCGTACCAAATAGTTCCTCGGAGGTTAACCAAGGATCGTCGGTGTGGGTGGGTGCGGGTTGGGGAGAGGGGGTTCTGAGTTGGGTGGGTTGCTTGGAGGCTAAATCGGTATTGAACCCAGTAGGAGGATGAAGATCGAGGGAAGTGAGCCAAGGAGCGTTGGAGGTTAAGGGGTTGGGTTGGTGTTGTTTTTGAGGTTGCCCGGTTTGAGATTCTCCAAAGCTGTCAATAGCGATGGCGACTCCGCCTTGTTCCATCCAAGCCATGAGTTGCCAAAATCGTCGTATGGGGGGCAATAGATGGGAGCGTTGGGCAAGGGTGGAAAGGGGGGTATAGGGTAGGGAATTGGGGGAGGGAGGGAGCAGTTTTTGGGCGATCGCCTCTTGCATGGTTTGCTGCTGTTGGGGTGTTAAAATATCGAGGGTTTGATTGGTTTGGGAGACCAGAACTAATTTTCCTGAGTCGAGCTGACTGGCAATGCCTTGCAGGAGTTTTCTCGATAGGCGATCGGGCGTAGGTTGAGCCGTTGAAGGGAGTTGGACGGGGGGATCGAGTTGGGTGAGTGCCGCTAAAACTTCCAAAATTGGGGTATCCGTTTCAGTTTCTTGGGGTTCTGGAGCGGTGAGCCAAGGGGCGACTTTATGCTGGAATTGATGATTAATGTAGCGTCCACTTTGAAAGACCCAATAAATGGGATAAACCATCACTTGGACAGTCCATTGTGCGGCAACTTTCAGGTGGCGTAGGGCGCTAGTTCCTCGATCGAGCCATTGCTGAGAATAGTGCTGAACCCAATTAAAGATCCGACTTTGATAGCGATCGCCTAGAGTCATCTTTTCCGCTCCCATTAACCCGCTTGATGGTTTTATTCTATAGCATTTGTGGGATCGGCAGGATGGGAGGGCATGGAGATGGCCCATTACCCATACCCATGAGATACCCCTAGATTGGGCTTCCGGGAGGCCTCTTAGTCAGAGGAGACCTTATTCATGGTTCCGAGTTGGTTGCGCACATCATCAATGGTTTCATTGAGTTGGGCGATTTTGCTTTCTAGGCGGCGACGAGCCGCTTCAATTTCGGCATCGGCTCTAAAATCGAGATCGGCGTTTTTCAATTCATTTTGAGTATTGCCATTTAAGAGTTCATCGGATTCTAGGTTGTCATTGCGGCGAGTGGCTAGGGTGGCCCCTAAAATACCACCTAAAACACTCCCGACAAGGGAACCGAGGAAAAATCCAGTGGCAAAGTTGTTATTAGATTGACTCATAGGATCGGGTGAGTTGAAGCTTTAATTTCTAGGTTAACGGTTATGGGGGATGAATGGCCAAATGGGTATCGCGTTTAAGTGCTTTAAGTGCCAAAGGTGCGATCGCCTGCATCTCCTAATCCCGGTACAATAAATCCTTGCTGATTCAATTGGGGGTCAATACAAGCCGTATAGACCTTGAGCGCGGGATAATTATCATTGAGCTTTTGCAGGGCTGGAGGGGCAGCCACTACAGAGACAATGCGGACAAACTGGGGATCGATTCCCCGTTGGGTGAGTTCTTGTAAGGCTAAGGTAATGCTACCTCCCGTTGCCAGCATGGGTTCTGGAATTAAAATCCGGGTTTCGGGGGCAAATTCTGGGGGCAGTTTGTTCAGGTAACAACTCGCCTCTAGGGTTTCTTCATTCCGAGCCAGACCCAGATGGTACACCTTCGATAAAGGGAGCAGGGCTTGGGAACCTTCGAGCAGGGCTAAACCAGCCCGGAGGATAGGAACCACGGCTACGGGAATTTCGGGGTTAACCAGGGTTGCTTCACAGGGAGCGAGGGGGGTTTCCAGGGTGGTTTGGAAGGTGGGTAACCAGTCTCGAACCGCTTCGTAGGTGAGCCAGCGTCCCAGCTCCGTCATGGCAGTTCGGAAGAGGGCGCTGGGAGTTTGGCGATCGCGGGCGATCGCCAACCAATGCTGAATCAGGGGATGGGGAGGCACATGAACGTGCAGTTGAAAAGTCATGGGGGTGTGAGGATAAACCAAACAATAGTTTACAATTTAAAGGTTAGACTTCTAAAATTATTTACTTCCCTTCCTAAGTCATGTCTGTTGAGTCTTCTTCCCCTGATTATGATGTCATTGTGATTGGTTCCGGTATTGGCGGACTGGTCACCGCAACGCAACTCGCTGCTAAAGGCGCTCAAGTTTTAGTCTTGGAAAGTTATTTAATTCCGGGAGGAAGTGCGGGCTATTTTGAGCGCAGTGGCTATCGGTTTGATGTGGGAGCCTCAATGATTTTTGGCTTCGGGAAACAGGGAACGACGAATTTACTCACCCGCGCCCTGGATGCGGTGGATATGAGTTTGGATACTTATCCCGATCCGGTACAAATCCATTATCATTTGCCAGGGGATTTAGAGCTGAAAGTCCATCGGGACTATGAGGCGTTTATCCAAGAATTGAGCGATCGCTTCCCCCACGAACGCAAAGGCATCCGTAAATTTTATGACGAATGCTGGCGCGTGTTTAATTGCCTCAACGCCATGGAACTCCTCTCCTTGGAAGAACCCCGGTATTTAATGCGGGTCTTTTTTCAGCATCCCTTGGCTTGTCTGGGTTTAGTCAAATATCTACCCCAAAATGTGGGAGATATTGCCCGTCGCACCATCCGCGACCCCCAACTGCTCAAATTTATCGATATTGAATGCTATTGTTGGTCAGTTGTCCCCGCCGAACTCACCCCCATGATCAACGCTGGCATGGTCTTTTCTGACCGCCATTATGGAGGCATTAACTATCCGAAAGGGGGAGTGGGACAAATCGCCCAAAAACTCGTCGAAGGACTAGAAAAAAAAGGCAGCAAAATACTCTACAAATCTAGAGTTAAACAAATTCTTCTCAAAAACAACAAAGCCGTAGGCGTAGAATTAGTTAATGGCAAACGCTATATGGCTCCCCGCGTCGTTTCTAATGCCACGCGCTGGAACACCTTTGAATCTTTACTGCCCTCAGAAACCCTGCCCCCAGCCGAACAAAGTTGGCAAGAACGCTATCAAAAATCTCCCAGTTTTGTCAGCTTACATTTAGGCGTTGAAGCCTCTGTTTTACCCCAAGGTACAGAGTGTCACCATATCCTACTTGAAGATTGGGATAAAATGGAAACTTCCCACGGCACAATTTTTGTCTCCATTCCTACCTTACTCGATCCCAACTTAGCCCCTCCGGGTTATCATATTATCCATACCTTTACTCCCAGTTGGATTGACCAATGGCAAGGACTAACTCCGAAAAAATATGAAGCCCAAAAAGAAGAAATTGCTGACCAAATTATTGACCGCTTAGAATCAATTTTTCCTGGACTAGAAGCTGGGTTAGACTACGAAGAAGTCGGAACGCCGCGCACCCATCGCCGTTTCTTGAACCGCCAAGATGGAACCTATGGCCCTATTCCGAAACGCAAGTTATTAGGATTATTAGGAATGCCCTTTAATCGCACGAGCATTCCGGGATTATATTGTGTCGGGGATAGCACTTTTCCTGGACAAGGCTTAAATGCAGTGGCCTTTTCTGGATTTGCTTGTGCCCATCGCATAGCGGTAGATTTGGGGTTGTAGCTGTTGCCCTCATCCCCCAGCACCCTTCTCCAAAGCGGACATGAAAGAGAGAGGGCAAGCCATACTAGACACGATCAAAAACCTAAAGAAGAAATGCCTGCACAAGATCCAGAACCCTTATCTTTAAGCGATCGCTACTCAGCGTTTATCGAGAAAATCGTTACCGATACCCTCAAAGGAAAGATTGGTTCCAAAGAGTATGTTTATCGGCAATTGGTAGCACAGCTAGAGTCGGAACGAGGTACGGGGGAGATTTTTGAACGATGTTTAATCGAACAAATGACACTGGCTGAAAATAAAATGGAGGCTGAACGGGATGAGTTAAAGCAAGCGAAAGCCCAGCGTCAACTGAGAGCGCTTCGCACTTTGGAAGAAGCATGGAATCGATACCAAGAGACTCAACGGACGGAAAATGCTTGTAGTGATGCGGTTACCCAACTGATCGATGCAGATGAGAGCGATCGCCTATCGGTTCTTCTGCAAATTCTCGATCCGAACCAAACTCATGCCTTTAGCAGTAAGGATATTGCATCCCTGGCACAAGAGCTAGAACAAGTTCAAGAATCCGATGAACATAGGGTTGCCGAACTTCACACTCTGGCAACAGGACTCAAACAAGGTTTGTCAGCCTATAGCGCTCTGGAGTTATTGGGATGGGTATACGAAAAGTCTCAATTGGGATTTGCTGCCAAAGGAAGTGCAAATAATCCTTGGGCATATTGGGCAAAACAAGTGAATAGTCCATTGTCCAAACGGTTCTTGACGGAACAATCTCAGAATCAATCGGCTGTCTCTTTGGCTCAACAACAAACCCATTTAGATTTGAGTGCTTGGGTAGAATTAATTGTCCTATTGCACGGCATCCAAGAAGGTTTGGTGAACTGGTTTGATAAACAACCCTACAATATTAAGGCGGGCAATGATGCCGCCGCGTCAACCTTTCTCACGTTTGCGATTATCTGGTGCGAATTAAGCCATGGATTTCGTCAAGCGGAGCAGCTTTTAGCATCCGATCGCGATCGCCTTGCGGATGCTTGCTTTCAAATTGGGCTGCAAATTTTGCGCTCTTTTGCCCAACGGGATAATTTTCCCCTCTATGGTGGCGTATTCGCTTCGTTTACCGGTAAAAATTTCCGAGACACGATTACCTATCTCGATCGCCCCCTGAAAACGATCGAGAAAAAGCAAGAGAAGGCCCGTATTCTCACCGTATTGGGCTATTCTCAACAGTGGATGGGCGATCGCGATCGCGCTCTCCTATTACACGAAGAAGCCCTAAATTTAGCCCGTCAGGAGTCCGATCGCCACTGTGAAGTGGCTAATTTGAACCATTTGAGTCGCTTGCAGCTCAGTCAAGGACAATTTCTGGAGGCGATCGATCTGGGACAACGGGCACTCTTGTTTGCGCGTCAGATTGGCGATCGAGTAGGGGAAATTAATGCGATCGCCAATTTAGGCTATGCAGATGTTCGTCAGGCTCAACAACAAGAACATATGGACATCTCGGAGATAGAAGCTTGTGTCGAAAGGCTCAAACGAGGCATGATGCTATTAGAAAAAAGTCCCGATTTAGTCTCAGCCATCTTTTGTACTTTGGCCATGGGAATTGCCCATTTAATCTTAGATCAGACCCATAACGCCCAATCCTATCTACAACAAAGCCTAGCCCTATCCATTCAGTTAGGCAATTTAGAATTAGAAGGCTTAAGTCATGCCAACCTGGGAGAAGTCAACTATCAACTCGGTCAACTTTCTCTAGCCGTATTTCACGCTAGTCTGGGGATGTACTTGTTACAGCAAGCCCATTCTACCGAGCAACGACCCGTGTCTAATTTAGTCGCCATTTTGAAGGGCAACCTAGGAGAAGTAGTCTTTAAGCAGAACCTGCAACAGCAGCGATCGCAGATTATTTCCAGAGTAGGTCTAGACGGATTTGATTACATTAACAATGAACAATGAACAATTAATAATTACCTAGTCCTCAAAAAAATCCTTAAGATGACTCAAACCCCCGCTATTTCCCGTCGCCAATTTCTACACCTCAGTTCCTTCGGATTAGGGGGTGGCTTACTCTCTCGCGACTCCCCTCGCAGCCCCAAGAATAATCCCTTAGACTCGGTAAAATTGGCCCTGAGTTGGAAAGCAGAAGCCGAATATGGAGGATTTTATCAAGCCTTAGCAACTGGAATTTATCAAAATCATGGCTTAGAGGTCACCATTCGCTCCGTTAATCCCCAAACCAATAATACTCAGTTACTCCTCGGAGGTGCGGTAGAGTTCAATATGGGAAGTTCTCTCAATATTTTCAAAGCCATAGAACAGAACATTCCCTTGGTTACCGTTGCCTCAATGTTTCAGAAAAATATTCAAGTGCTGTTAACCCATCCAGGAGTCGGTAATGATTCCCTGGCTGACTTAAAAGGAAAACCCATTTTTATTTCCTCTGGAGCGCAATTTACCTATTGGCAAGTTCTGAAGAAAAATTATGGATTTACAGATAATCAAATTCGCCCCTATAATTCTAATGTAACTCCGTTTTTAGTCAATGAAAATTCTGCTCAACAGGGTGTGTTAACCTCAGAACCCTACACCATTGAACAAAAAGGAGGGTTTAAGCCGATTGTACATCTGTTGGCAGATGCGGGTTATAATCCCTATTCTTTTACGATTACCACGACGCGAAACTTAGTCAATAATTCTCCAGATTTAGTCCATCGCTTTGTCGATGCATCGATTCGAGGGTGGTATAGTTATTTAGACGATCCAAAACCGGGCAATCGGTTGATTAAACAAGATAATCCAGATATGACCGATGATTTACTCGATTATAGTTTGAAGAAGCTCAAAGAGTATGATATCGTGACTTCACGGGAGGCAAAAACTTTGGGCATTGGCGCGATGACGGATGAACGGTGGCAGGCTTTTTTCCAATCGACGGTGGATTTGGGGATGGTGGATGCTGGGGTAGATTATCATCAAGCTTATACCCTGAAGTTTGTGAATAAGGGAGTAGATTATTATCAACAGTCGGTGTGAACTAGGAAAGAACCCTCCTATCTCCCCACTCCCCAGCAGTCAGGAACCCCTTTAAGGGTCGATCATAGAGTTCTCTTGGCTTTAGCCAGCCAGAGGAGTATGTCAACCGTTGTCTAACTTCAACACCGCCATAAATGCAGACTGGGGCACGTCTACTGTACCAATGGACTTCATCCGCTTTTTACCCTTGGCTTGTTTTTGCAGCAGTTTTTTCTTCCGGGAAATATCGCCCCCGTAACATTTGGCTAATACATCTTTACGCAAGGCAGGAATATGTTCGCTGGCGATGATCCGGGAGCCGATCGCCGCTTGAATGGGAACCTTAAACTGATGGCGGGGGATCAATTCTTTCAGTTTTTCTGTTAATCCTCGTCCCACATAATAGGCTTTATCCCGATGGACAATCATCGCCAGAGCATCCACGGGATCGCTGTTAATCATGATATCTAAGCGCACCAGATCGTTGGAACGATAGCCCAAAAAGTGATATTCCATGCTGGCATAACCGCGCGATCGCGTTTTCATCTGATCGAAAAAGTCCGTCACTACTTCCGCTAAGGGCAACTCATACACCAACGTGGTACGACTTTGGGTTAAATATTTCATGTCCTTGAACACCCCGCGCCGGGTTTGGCACAATTCCATCAATGTGCCCACATAGGTTTCTGGCGTAATAATATCAATTTGTACATAGGGTTCTTCAATGCTTTGCCGTTCGTTGGCGGCTGGCAGGGTACTGGGATTATCAATGGTGATGGTTTCTCCGGAGTTGAGAACCACCCGATAAACCACGGAAGGCGCAGTAATAATCAAATCTAGATCGTATTCTCGCTCTAACCGTTCTTGGACAATTTCCATGTGTAACAATCCCAAGAACCCGCAGCGAAACCCGAAGCCCATGGCGCTAGAGGTTTCTGGTTCATAGGAGAGGGCAGCATCATTGAGTTTGAGCCTCTCCAGGGCTTCCCGCAGTTCGGGAAACTGGTTGGCATCGGTGGGAAACATGCCGCAGAATACCATGGGGTTGGCTTCCTTATATCCCGGTAAGGGTTTCTCGGCAGGTGCGGCTTTGAGGGTAATGGTATCGCCCACCCGCGCATCTTCTACGGCTTTAATCGATGCGGCTAAATAGCCCACTTCTCCGGCGTGCAGTTCCTCCACTTGTACTTGGGTGGGAGAGAGAACCCCTAACTCGTCGATGTCGTATTCTTTCCCGGTTGCCATCAAGCGGATGCGATCGCCTTTGCTAACCTTACCATCCACGACCCGAAAATACACGATCACGCCCCGATAGCTATCATAATAACTGTCGAAAATCAGTGCCCGTAGCCGATCCTCCGTGGTATTTTGAGGAGCAGGAACCCCCTGAACAATGGCTTCTAGAATCTCCGGAATACCGAGTCCTTCCTTTGCCGAAGCTAAAATTGCGCCACTACAATCTAAACCAATCACCTCTTCAATTTCCGCCTTCACCCGATCCGGCTCCGCACCGGGTAAGTCAATTTTATTCAGAACGGGAATAATTTCTAGATCGTGTTCCAGTGCCAAATAGACATTCGCCAGGGTTTGCGCTTCTACCCCCTGGGAGGCATCCACTACTAACAGTGCCCCCTCACAGGCAATCAGCGATCGCGACACTTCATAAGAAAAATCCACATGCCCCGGAGTATCAATTAAATTCAGAACATAGGTTTCCCCATTGTTCGCCTGATAATTCATCCGCGCAGCCTGGAGCTTAATGGTAATCCCCCGCTCCCGTTCTAGCTCCATGGTATCCAGGAACTGCTCCTTCATATCGCGATCGGCGACCGTTCCCGTAAACTGGAGGAGGCGATCGGCCAAGGTAGACTTCCCATGATCGATATGGGCAATAATAGAGAAATTACGAATATGAGAGACTTTAGCGTCGGTCATAAAGTTTAATTTGAACCTAATTGAGTGAAACGTACAGTTAAAAGGGTTGTTCCGGTTCCAGACGCGCTTGAGTCAACAAGCACTCTGTCGATTGGCTCGGATTGTTAATATAGTTTAACCTAGTACGGGAGTTTAAGGAGATTCCTCCTCAATGACCCACCCATCAGACGATCGCAGCATGTTAGACTAAGATAAACCCTACGCGCTTTAAACAGACCGATCCTCTCGTCTGGTAAGCTAAAAACCCCCATTGGCTCTGATTGAGTCCCCCCGCCTCTTGAGGAGACGGAAAAATATCCCTCTGGTTTTGAGGTAAATCGGGTCTTTTTTCTCTCAATCCAGTTGAAAAAAAAAGACCCAAAAACATTAGGGTAACAACCAAAATCTGATGTCTATCGAGGCTTTAATCTAAATTGATGAACGATCCCACCCTTTCTTCCGAACGCCAACTTGATAAAGTAGAAATTTCTATCACTCTCGATGCTGAATTACTCGAACAAATTCAGCACCTAACCAACGATCCCTCTCGCATTATCGAAACAGCGATTCGTCAATGGCTCAGAGGCTCATCTCAACGGGATGATGAACTCACCCGCACTCTGATCAAAAGTCCTCCCCTACCTCCCAGGGGTGAATGGAACGATTAACCCCATAATCTCCCTGGATGTAACTCACCCACTGGGATCTCTAAATTAGAGCAGTCCCAATGGGGTTTTAGTCTTTTCTATTCCCCAGTGCTGACATCAGTAAAATCTGAGTTACTCTAGGTTAGAGGTCAAACGTCTCTATAAATTCACGCTATACCAACTCATGAATGCTTCTTCCCATGCATACATTCCCGCCTTGAAGGAAACAAGCGTTTCTAACCATTCAGAGAAGGCAAACCAATCAACACCCATCCTAGCAGAGTTAGGGGCTGAATTAAGTTTTATTCATAATACTTCGGGTGAGTATCTAGCTTTTAACTGGACTCAAGGGGAACGCTATGGTTTAGTTCCTGAGAGCTTGGTAGGGGAATTGATGGAAAACACCCTCTACCCCATTCCCATCGACCCCTATTTAGATCGAGTGCGTCAAGTGCTGGAAAATCAATTACCAGCACGGTTGAGTTATCCATTTCGCTATGGAGAAAACTACTTACTCTTCGATCTGGTCGTCACTCCAGTGCTAACGTCACCGTTAAAGGCCAATCAGGTGTTGGTTCTCGGACGACTGCTATCGAGTGCCGTGGGTTCTCAATCTTTTGCCAGTAGTCCGGAAGTGCCAACCGAGCAAGTGGGAAGAAGAAGCGATCATTATCAAACCCTTCTGACTCGAATTACACACAAAATTAGACGAACCCTAGATCTAGAAACCATTTGGAATCAAACCGTAGAAGGATTAGGGATTGCCTTAAACTTAGAAAGCTGCGCGATCGCCCAAAAATGTCTGGAAACCCAACACCTAAAAGTAGTAGCCAACTATAGTCATGAAGGGGAAACGTCACAAGTGGGGAGCTTATTTCCCTTAGAGCAAGATTCCCCCTTAATCACGGCTTTATCAAGTCTAGAACCCTTAGCTTGGGTAGAACCCGATCGCCAAGGAGTGCCAGAGTCCCGGTTAGCGGTAGCCACCTGCTATCAGGATCAACCCAATGGGTTATTGCTATTATCCCCTCCCGTGCGATCGGATGAGGAGGAACCCTATTTATGGTCACCCGAAGAAATTGAGTTGGTGAGCGAGTTAGCCGATCAGGTGGGAACGGCGATCGCCCATGCCACCCTATACCAAGAACTGGAATTAGCCAGAGAACAAGCAGAAGAAGCGTCACGACTCAAAAGTGAATTTTTAGCCAATACCTCCCACGAACTGCGAACTCCCCTCAACGGCATGATCGGCTTTCTGAAGCTAATTCTCGATGGGATGGCCGACGATCCAGAAGAGCAACTCGAATGGGTTGAAGAAGCTCATAAATCGGCCCTACATCTGTTAACCCTGATTAATGATGTGCTGGATCTGGCCAAAATCGAAGCCGGTAAAATGCAGATCGAGCTAAGTCCGGTGAATCTAGATGAATTGTTGACCAACCTAGAAAACTTTACCCGACCCCAAGCAGAAACCAAAGGCTTAAGTTACGAAGTCAGCCGTACTTCCACGAGGGACGAAGTGATGATTACCGGCAATTATCAGCGTCTATTGCAAGTGATGTTAAATCTGGTGGGCAATGCCATTAAATTTACCCATGAAGGGGGAATTACCATTACCGCAGAAGTGATTGCCAAGAAATTTGAAGTTGACCATCGGGAGTATCCAGGGTTTGTGAAGGTGAGTGTGGCCGATACAGGGATCGGCGTAGCCCTAGATAAACAAGAGAAACTGTTTCAATCCTTTTCTCAAATTGATGGATCTCGTACTCGTCAGTACGGAGGAACCGGGTTAGGATTAGCCATTTCTCAGAGATTAATTGAGGCCATGGGGGGTGAGGTCAATTTCTTTAGTATGGGAGAAGGACTTGGCTCAACAGTGACCTTTACGGCTCCTTTGGGACAATTGCCGGTGATTGTGAAAGAGTAAGTAGAGGATGTATGAGGTATGGTGAATGAATCTTTGAACGTGACTTCTAGTGCAAGTGAGGCCAGTGATGGGGATGAGTCGTTCTCTAATGCAGAGATCTTAACGGTGATGGCGGCGATCGCCAATGCCACACTGTACGAAGAACTGGAAATGGCACGAGTGCAAACGGAAGAAACGTCACGGATTAAACAACAACTTCTACACAAAATTTCCCATGAATTTAGAACCCCGCTCAATGGCATGATTGGTTTTCTCAAGCTGATCCTCGATGGGATGGCTGACGATCCAGAAGACCAAATGGAGTTTGTTCAAGAAGCTCATAACTCTGCCCTGCGTCTCTTAAATCATATTGAGGACTTTCTAGATTTAGCGAAACTTCAAAACAATCAAATGCCGGTTGAGTTAAGTTCAGTGCATCTGGATGAACTTTTAAGAGATGTCAATAAATTCACTCGTTCTAAGGCGGAGAAGAAAGGCTTAACGTATAGTGTTTCTGCAACTGAGACCCGCGATGAGATCATCCTCCTGTGCAATTACCCAGGGCTGCTTCAAGTGATGTTAAATTTAGTCGGGAATGCCATTAAGTTTACTCATGAAGGGGGAGTGGAGATTAGGGCAGAAGCGATCCCCAAAAAATTTGATTCCCTTGGACGAGAATATCCTGGGTCGATGAGAATCAGTATATCAGATACCGGTATCGGAGTTGCTCTAGACAAGCAGAGCAAGATATTTGAAGCATTTTATAAAGTGGATGGCTCTCATACTGCAAGATATGAAGGGACAGGGATTGGATTAACCATTTCCAAAGGATTAATTGAGGCTATGGGAGGTCAAGTGAATTTCTTTAGTTTGGGGGAAGATCTCGGATCGACTGTCACGTTAACGATTCCTTTACAACAATTGCCGATTATTATTAAGGACTAGATAGGGTGGGGAATTTAATCCATTTTTTATCAGTAAGAATACTAAAAATGCTAATCGACTCTTCTAATAAGCAGGCATGACCACTATGGGGTAAATAAACCACTTGAGAGTTAGGCAGGTAATGTTGCAAATGGCGAGCTTCAGATATGGAAGGTAACAAGCGATCGCTACCACTGGCTAAAATAAGCGTCGGTTGTGCGATCTTTTGTATATCTTTGGCCGTGAGGGTAAACTGTCGCAGTAAAGACAACCGCCAAGCGGAAGTCTCAGCAGGAACATCACAAAGGGCACACCAGAGAGCTTGGCGGTCTTGGGGGGCAATCCGAGGCAAAGCTGCCAGTAACAAATAAACCGCCACACTCCCCAAATTATAGAGGCGATCGGGAACCCAAGGCACAATCGATTCCCCCAACATCATCCAAGGACGGCGGTGAAAAGAAGACGCGGGATTGACCAAAATTAAGTGAGAAATTAAATCCGGCGCTTTGAGAACCGTTTGCAGCGCCAAACAGCCCCCAAACGACTCCCCACACAAATAGACCTGCCGGTTGGCTCTAGAGCGCAATTGAGCGGTAATTAAATCGATCAGGCGATCGCTCAACCCCTCCCAATCCAAACGATCCTCAGCCGGAATTCTCAAGGCACAGACCTCAAAATTCCTCTGCAACTCTCGAACCTGACGACCAAACAACGATCCCCAACCATCCATACCCGGCAAGAAAACCCATAAATCCGCCTCGGTACGCACAGCGCTCAACTGGAGAAAATGGGGCAACCGGTCACACATAGGAGAAAATAGAAGTATCGTCTTTGGTATTCAAGATTAACTAATCACGATCATAGATTATAGATAATACCTTTAAGGATAAGATCGATCCAGTCTGTTCTGTTGTCTCACCTAGAATCAATTGGCAATCCAGACAAAGTTAATCAACTAAGGCTACAATCAGAATTAATTCCCCTTATCGATCCGTTGAGTAAAATCTCTAGTAAACTCCATAAGACAAGCTGACGGGTAGATTTCACAAAGTAGGTCATTTAAAAAAAACTAACCTTAATATTCTATGAACTCTGAGTATCGAGCAAAAAAAACCTTTACCATTACAACCCCTCTATACTACGTCAATGACTTACCCCATATTGGCAGCGCCTATACCACCATTGCCGCCGATGTTTTAGCCCGCTACTGGAGACTGCGAGGGGAAGAAGTCTTGATGATTACGGGGACAGACGAACATGGCTTAAAAATTCAACGGACTGCCCAAGAGCGGGGGAAAGACCCCCAAGCCCATTGCGATGAAATTGTCCAGGGGTTTGAAACCCTCTGGCACAAGCTCAATATCCAGTACGATCGCTTTAGTCGCACGACAGCAGATAAACATCATCAAATTGTGCAAGAGTTCTTCCAACGAGTTTGGGATAATGGGGACATTTATCAAGGGGTGCAAAAAGGATGGTACTGTGTTTCCTGCGAAGAATTTAAAGAAGAACGAGACCTGCTCGATGGCCATCGCTGTCCGATCCATACCAACAAAGCCACAGAATGGCGAGATGAAAATAACTATTTCTTCCGGTTGTCGAAATACCAAGACCGGCTAGAAGCCTTCTATAGTGAGAATCCTGACTTTATTCAACCGGAAAGTCGTCGCAATGAAGTATTAAGTTTTGTTGCCCGTGGACTGCAAGATTTTTCCATCTCGCGGGTGAACTTAAATTGGGGATTTCCAGTTCCCACAGATCCTGAACATACCCTGTATGTCTGGTTCGACGCGCTCTTGGGCTATATTACTGCCTTACTCGATCCGGAAGATTCCCCCAGTTTAGAGAAGGCCATAGCTCGGTGGTGGCCGATTCAAACTCATCTGATTGGTAAAGATATTCTCCGCTTCCACACGGTCTATTGGCCAGCAATGCTGATGTCTGCGGGGCTACCGTTACCCAGACGAGTCTTTGGCCATGGCTTTTTGACCAAAGACGGGATGAAAATGGGGAAAAGTGTTGGTAATACGTTGAACCCCTATGAGTTAGTGGATCGCTATGGGGCCGATGCGGTTCGCTACTATTTTCTCAAGGAAATCGAGTTTGGTAAAGATGGGGATTTTAATGAAACCCGATTTATTAATGTTCTTAATGCGGATCTGGCTAATGATTTAGGAAATCTACTCAATCGGACTCTAGGGATGGCGAAAAAGTATTGCCAAGGTCAAGTACCGGAAATCAGCCCCGATCGCATTCCCGACGATCACCCCCTGAAAACTTTGGGAACCTCCTTGAAGTCAAAAGTGGATCTCGGTTATAATGACCTTTCCTATTCCCAAGCCTGTGAAGCTATTCTGGCCCTTGTCCGAAGCAGTAATAAATATATTGACGAGCAAGCGCCCTGGACATTGTATAAACAAGGACAACAGGAAGCCGTTGCAGAAGTTCTCTACTCAGTTCTAGAATCCGTTCGTTTAGCAGCCTATCTGTTCTCACCGATTATTCCGGGCATTAGCACTGCCATCTATAATCAATTGGGTTTTAGTGTTGATTTTAACGAAAATACGGATCTAAAGAACCAAATTTCCTTTGACACTCATGGGCAATGGGGAATCTTACCAACTCAACAAGCGTTAGGCAAACCCAAGCCTGTTTTTCAACGTCTAGAGTTAATTGAAGCTTAAATTTGATATAATAACAAGCTTTACCTTTCCCTTTCCAAACCACCATAAAACCATAAGATTTTAATAACTGAGGTATAACAATAATGTATGAATCGATGGAACAAAATCAAAGTCTATGTACTCCAGAACAGGTGCTGTCCAATCGGGGAACGGTGGCAATTTTTATTGATGGTTCTAATCTGTTTTATGCCGCCTTGCAATTGGGGATGGAGATTGATTACACCAAGTTATTGTGCCGCTTAACCAATGGTTCGCGCTTGTTACGTTCGTTTTTCTATACGGGAGTCGATCGCACCAATGAGAAGCAGCAAGGATTCTTGTTATGGATGCGTCGCAATGGCTATCGGGTGATTGCGAAGGATTTGGTGCAACTGCCCGATGGCTCGAAAAAGGCGAATTTGGATGTGGAAATTGCGGTGGATATGATGGCGTTAGTGGGCTGTTACGATACGGCGGTATTGGTGAGTGGTGATGGGGATCTCGCCTATGCAGTGGATTCGGTGAGCTATCGGGGGGTGCGGGTAGAAGTGGTGAGCTTGCGATCGATGACGAGTGATAGTTTGATTAATGTGGCCGATCGCTATATCGATCTCGAAAGCATTAAGGAAGATATCCAGAAAACTCCCCGACAAAACACCTATTCCTATCGTCCCTTATCGAGTCTAAGTCTGATGGATGAACGACAGGAAAAACGATAATGTTATGGAGTACAGGGTTGAAGTATCAAAGCATGAGTCCCAAAAGCTCTTGCATTGTGCGAAGCACTCTATCCTTAATTTTAGCGATCGCTTTATCCGCTTGTGGGGGATCGAATCCCTCCGATCGACTGGTGGAAGCAGCATCCGATGCTGAATCCTCTGATGAGGTTCAATTGGTCTTTAAGGATATCACTCTAGAACAGGGAGATAATCAAGGTCAGTTATTATGGAAAGTCCATGCCAAATCAGCAACTTATAGTGAAGATCGACAAATTGCCATCGTTGAAGAACCATTAGGGGAATTGTATCAAGATGGAAAATTAGTCTATCGGGTGGAAGCTAAACGCGGAGAAGTTCACCAAGATGGCAATTTGATTTTACTTAAAGACGAAATTAAGGCGATCGCCGTTGAAGATGAAGTCGTTTTGGAAGGCAATGAACTGGAATGGCGACCCCATGCGGATGTGCTGATTGTTCATAATACCCTAACCGGTTCCCATCCCCAGGTGGAAGCCAAAGCCGATCAAGCTAAAGTGTATAGCCGTTTGCGACAAATGGAATTGATCGGCAATGTAGAGGCTATTACCCATACTCCCCAGTTACGGATGAACACCGAACACTTAGTCTGGTTGATGAAAGATCGGCAAGTGGTGGGATCGGTTCCCCTGGAAGTCAAACACTATGAAGAGGAGGAAGCAACGGAACAAAAGTTAACTGATGAACCCAAAACTCCCCCCAGTCACACGGCCTTAGCTGGAGGGAGTATGGTGGATTTAGAGAATGAATCGGTTACCTTGATGAATCAAGTCACCTTAACCGCAGCGAATCCAGCTTTAGAAGCCAAAAGCGATTCCATGACCTGGGACTTGAAATCCCAGTCTGTGGGAGCTAATCAGAAGATTACCCTAGAACATTTGGATGAACAACTGACTTTAGTGGCCGATCGCGGTACGGTAGATTTAGCCAATCAAGTGGCCCATTTAACGGAAAATGTTCGGGTAACTGGGGGACGCAATCAGTCGGATCTATCGGCAGAAAATGTTACCTGGTCTTTTGGCACGGAAGAGGTGGAAGCCACGGGGAATGTGACCTATCGACAAGTGAATCCCCCTGTGTTTCTGCAAGGGGCTAGGGCCTTTGGTCAGTTACGGGATCAAAATATTACTGTAACCAGTGGCGATCGCACCAGAGTGGTGACGGAGATTATCCCTTAGATTCGGGTTCAGGCGATCGCGAAACGGAGTTTTATCGGCGAATCAAAACCGCCATCCCTTTATGCAGTTTACGTTGCAGGGAAAAGGGCAAAGAACCGGTAAATTTTTCGATGCCATCCACTACCCCCTTGGGCAAAATTTTCAAGAGATATTCGAGTTTAATATGGCCATTGGTTAAGGAATTGGTAAACAAGCGAATTTCTTCGATTTCTAATCCCGCTTGCTTCACCAGGGGCGAAATTTCATCGGTGTGCATCAGAAAAATATGACCATCCGAATTGGGGCTAAATTGTTGTTCTTCGTACAAAGATGGATCGGGACAATCGGAAAACTTGGGTAAATTATGGCGAATATATTCCCCATTGGGCGTGGTCATCACAATATACCCTCCTGGCTTCACCAATTGGGAAATTTTTTGCAGAAATCGATCGGGATGGGCTACATGCTCAATAATTTCCGTAATCAAGACCACATCAAAGCAAGAATCAAACCCTAAATCAAATAAATTACCAGGGGCATACTCAATATTGCCCTTTTCATACTTCATTTTCACGTAATCTACTAATTCCGATCGCAAGTCATTCCAAGTCACTTGGTAGCCCAATTCCGCCAGCCACAAACTATAATTGCCTTGAGAAGCTGCCACATCTAACACCTTAGCTCCCGGTTGGGCCACTTTTTGCACCAAATCAATCACCACCTGACGGCGATTCTGGTAAGCATAGGTATGACCCAGAATCCGGCGATCGCCATAAATTTCCATCTGGTCATAGTAAAATACTTCTTGCCAACTTGCGGGGGATTCTGGGGGAAGAGCGATCTGCTTCATGGCTGAATTTCTCCTAGGTTATGGTAAAACGTATCAGTAGAGTCTTCCACATAATTATATGAAAATTCTTATGCTTTCCTCCACTTTTCCTTACCCCCCTAGTCGGTCAGGAACAGAAGTGAGGACGTTTAATCTGCTTAAATATTTACAAAAAGACCATCAAGTAACCGTAGTTGCCCAGCGATCGCCCGATGTCACTGATGAAGATATTACCGGTTTGCAGGATCATGTCAGCGATCTGAAGATTTTTCCCATTCTCGCCGATGAGCGCAAAGGGGCGATCGCCAAAGGAAAGCGCCTATTCTCCTCGTTCTGGGAAGGAAAACCCCAAAATGTGATTCACCGTTACCTCAAGGATATTCAAACCCTGGTTCTTGAAGGAGTGGAGCAGGGTAAATACGATGCCATTACCTGCGAACATAGTGCCAACGCCGTTTATTTACGTCCAGAGCTAAAAAATCGGGTGGGGATGGTGGTGAATGTCCATAGTTCCATGTATTGGGGAACCAAAAATGCCATTGATACCGGAGCGTCCGAAAACCCCTGGCGCGATCGCCTGTATTTACCCGTTCTCTACCGCTACGAAAAACAATATTCCCAAATTACAGACAAACTGGTTGTCACTACAGTAGATGACCAAAAACAACTGCAAATTTTTGCCCCGGCTTCTAAAATTGAAGTCATTCCCAATGGCGTAGATCTAGAGTTATTTCCCTATCGAACCCACGATCCTGGCGGTTATACCTTAGCCTTTGTGGGATCAATGGACTTAACCCACAACATGGATGCAGCCATTTTCTTTGCCAAGAAAGTCTTACCCCAACTGCGCCAGCGCTATCCTGAAGTCAAATATCGCATTATTGGCAATCGTCCGACTCCTCAAATTAAAGCCTTAGCCAACCAACCCGGTGTAGAAGTCACTGGAAGAGTCCCCTCCATGGTGGAAGCGCTCCATCAAACCACCATCTGTGTCGTCTCCTTACAAACCGGTTTTGGCATTAAAAACAAGACCCTAGAAGCCATGGCAGCCGGTGTACCGGTTGTGGGGAGCGATCGCGGTTTAGAAGGACTCGATGCTGATAGCACTGCCTTGCGAGCCAATACGGTAGAAGAGTACATTGAAACCATTTCCCGATTATTTGAGAACCCCGAACTCAGAGCCAAACTCTCTCAAAATGGTCGCAAACTCATTGAAGATCGGTTCACTTGGGAACAGATGGGCAAAAAATATGAAGAAACTTTAGCAAACGCTCGCTCAAGGTAAAAGAAAACAGTGGGAGAAAAGGGCGAAACTAGCTTTTTCCCATTCCCCATTCCCTCTTACCTTTTGCCTTTTGCCTTTCAACGATAGAGTTCCTGAACCCATTTCCATTCCTGAGTTAACCCCTCCTCTAGGGAAACTTGAGGCTGATATCCGATCAGTTTATTGGCTTTAGAAACATCGGCACTCGTATGGCGAGCATCTCCCATGGCGCGATCAATGTGGTTTCTACGGATAGGTTGACCCACAATTTTTTCCATCGTATCCAACACATCCGTCAGTACCACCCGACTGCCACCACCAATATTAAAAATTTCCCCCACCCCATCAGTCGCCGTTGCCGCCGCCATATTCGCCGCCACAGCATCCTTAATAAACGTGAAATCCCTCGTTTGTTGACCATCTCCGTAGACATCGATCGCCCGATCTTCCAAAACAGCCTTGTAAAATTTGTGAAACGCCATATCCGGACGTTGACGGGGGCCATACACCGTAAAATACCGGAGTGCCGTAAACGGAACCTGGAAATTTTGGTGATATAACACACATAACCGTTCCGCCGCTAACTTCGTAATCCCATAGGGAGAAACCGGTTGGGGAGGAATCAGTTCCGAAGTCGGAAAGGTTTCCGCATTGCCATACACGGAAGAGGTAGAAGCATAGACAAACCGCTTCAAGGTCTTCACAGTTTTTGCTGCTTCCAGCATAATTTGAGTGGCGTTAATATTCCGTTCCGTATAGGAGCGAAACCCTTCCCCCCAACTCGCACGCACCCCCGCTTGCGCTGCTTGGTGATAAACCACTTCTACATCGGTAAGCAGGGAATTCCAGTCTAAGGTTTGAATATCCCCTTCTACCAGCGTGAACTGCGGATGATTTTCAAAACTGCTGACATTCCGGCGTTTCAGCGTTGGGTCATAATAGTCATTAAATTGATCGATCCCAATCACTTCTTGACCTTCATTGAGTAAGGTTTCCGCTAAGGTGGAACCGATAAAACCCGCCACACCGGTTACAATTACTTTAGTCATTATGAAGATAGTTTTTAGCTCTCATTTCTGGACAATTATAAAAGATGAATTAACCGATGATGGTTTTCTTAATCTTTCTCAGCTTTTGTTTCCATTGGGGTTCTGGTTTGGGCGCTGGAGGATCGGCCGGAGGATTGGGATCGCCAAGATAGCGGTAATATCTCCAAATATTCCAATAGGGACAACCGGGTTCAATCCGCATCCCTGCCCAGTGAAGATATTGTAGGGGTTGGTTCGTTTTGGGGTCAATTAAGGTATTTCCCTGTTGCTGGAAATGGGGACTGCCTGCCCAACTTCCTGGTGCTTTTCCGGGTCTGCGAACGACATTAAAGCGCCGGTTAATTCGCTTTAGGATCGTATAGTTAATGATGGGCTGATCGGAGGTTTTTTGACTAAAGTCGAAGTATTCAGGATGTTGGGCGCATTCGGTAAAGGCTTCATAGAGATCGGTTTCGCTCAAGAAGTTCTTTTTAGAGGCCCAAAATCCACAGTTAAAGATGTCTTGGAGATCGGTTGGCGTAAATACACCGTCTTCAATCACTTTGTTGGTAAATACGTTGGTAATGCCACCAGCATGTTGATAGTCACAACACAGAAAGTCGTATTTGTCAAGATAATTGAGGTTGTCGATAATCTTTTCAAAAACGACGATATCAGTATCAATATAGAGAAATTGATCGAAGTCTCCAAACCAACAGGCTTGTTTGCGGAATTGGTTGGGACGGGCGAAAAAGCCTTCACCAAAGATATCATAGAGCTTTTGAGAGAGCCGCTTAATGAAGTCTAGATCTCCGTATAGAGATACTCCATAGTCGTTTTTGAGTCTTTGGGCAATATTCTGATAGTTGTCGTCATAGGGAATCAGGACGACGGGGGTATCTTGGTCGTAATATCGGATACTATTGAGGAGGGCGATCGCCTGCTCGGTAAATTTATCGTTTGCTGTAATGTAAATTCCACGATTCATGATTACTTCCTAGAGGTCTTCATCCCTAATTTGCGAAACACTTTATCCATAAATGTGGGAGGTGGGTTATAGGGTTTAGGTTTACCAACAAATTGAGGTCGTTTCTCTGGCTCATGGAGATAACGATAGTGCAAGAAAATATCTCGATAGGGAAAGTCTAAGTTTTCTCCAGCACAGAGTCGAGTAAACACCTTAGAAGATATGCCAATATAGTGCAGGTAAGTGAGCTGTACCCCTTTATCATAGAGCAAATGATCCCGTTGCTCAAAGTGAGGAGAAGTTACGGAACATCCCGTGGTTTGCTCTTTGGGGAGTTGTAAGGAAAAGTTATACGCTGGATGATTAGAGCGCATAGTCATATAGTTCAGGATAGACTGATCCGGCCCATTGGGGTATAAAATTTCTGCTTCACCTGATTCCAATTGCTGGAGTAACCACTCTCGCGTTTCTTTAGGAAACAATCCTCGTTTAGAGCCATAAAATCCAGCACAAAAAATCTCCGAACTTAAACGCTCTTGTGGAAAAATTTTCCCAACCTTCTCAGAGTTGATATTATAAACATGACTGAGATCTTTATATTGGAAATCATAGACCACAAAATCTCGATCGTTGATGCGATCGAAAATAAAATCTAACTGATTTAAAACCAGTACATCGCCATCACAATAAATAAATTTTTCTAAAGGACTATTTTCATCAAAAGCACAAAACCTCCGATGCATTCCCAAACGATTAACACCTTGAATTCCTCTTGAGTTCCAATTTTGTAAAGCAGAAGGATGTCCCTTCCAAATTTCGTAAGCAAAGTCTTCCCATCGAGAAAGAATCTCTTCATCACAGAGAAGCTCTACATTGTTTCGACTTTTGACTAAATCCTGAATTTGGTTTAAGCGGTTATCATAAGGGATAATCCAAACGGGAAACTCTGGACTGAGATTAACTTCAATACTGTTTAACAGAGCCACCACTTGATCGTAGACGACATCATTAGCAAGGGTATATATTCCATCAGTCATAAGCTTATTATCTGTAGGTAAATACAGAAATTATGGAAAAACAGGTTTGTCTCCATTATGACTGATGGATTCTGACTTTGGCAAGGCTTGTCGGGTTTACAAGTAGTCTAAAAACAAAGATCGAGAAAATCAGTTTTTTATAATCCGTGATTTTTTAATCTCTTCAAAGATAGAACTCGTCGTTGTAAACTATTCCATTTGAGGGCTAGATAACGACCCATGAAAAATTTTTGCCGTTGCCAATCTGACAAACTGCGCCATTCTTCATAAGCAGGAACGCAAGTATTAAGTAAAAAGTCTTTCCATCGCTTAGTTATATTCTCTGGAGCTATTTCCTGGGCCCGTTGTTTACAGTTGTTAATCATCGCTTGGCGAAATTGCGTATCATCTCGTAGACGTTTAAGCGCATTAACAGTTTCTTCATAGCTATTGACTTCGATATAGTCAAGCTCACTTTTTCTCTCTCCCCGAAAAGCAGACTCACGTCCTAAAATAGCTGGAACTCCTGCATTCCAAGCGTTAAAGAGTTTGGAAGCGGGTTTCCATGGATAATCTGTGCTATCGTTAAATGAGCGCACAGCAAGAATAGCATCTACTTCACTATAGTTATTCCAGCGATCGCGCTCTTTCTCCCGTCTCCAGTTTAACCCCATTTGCTTGAGCTGTTCCTTCCATTCGGGTTGAGAAAGTTCCGGTGCTAAATTATAAGTAATACCAAAGTAAGCGACATTCTCAAAGCGATCGCCTCTTTCTGGACTTCTCGGAATAACCCCAGCTTGAGGCCAATGAGGTAAGTAAAATCGATCACTTGGCAACAAGTACCTATCTTCATCAATCGATTGAATCTGTAAAGATGGTGAATCGACTTCACAAGCATTTTGTACTATATGGATTGGTGCATAAGGATGGGGATTTTGATCTCCCTTCACGCAAACCCAAAGCAGATTGGCAGGAGGTTTCGCTTCATAAGGCAAAGAGTATCGATAAGCAACAACAATCCCCTCCTCTGGCATTTCTGGAATCAACTGGCAAGAAAATCCACTTTCTTGTAAGCGCAAATAAGTTTGTAAAATCCAGCTTCCTAAAACATCCGATGGACGCAGGTCTTCTGCTCTATCAGGAATGACTTGTGGCCAGTCACTCCGAGGAATATAAAAGTATATTTTAGGTTGTTTTTGTATCATAAAATTTAATTCCAGACATTTTGAGATCATATAGAAGTATATCAATTATCAAATCATTAAGGTAATTCAGTAAACTTAATCAAATACTTGACAAAATAGCCTTTGAGTGTTATATTCAGTATTTATAATGCTTAAAACTTGATAGAGAAGTTATAATTGATGCCACTAAATTTTATCCCTTTGTGGAGAAGAAGCTTAAGGCTAGAGAATTTAGAACTGGGGCAGTTGAAGCCTATTTATTACACCTAGTTAGAGATGGAAGAGCAGTCCTCAATTCTTTTCTACGCAGATTTGATGAAATGAATGTTGTAGACTTTACTGAGCGGTGGGTACAAAAGACTAAGGGAAGGCAGGCTTATTTTCATTCATTTAGAGAAGATAGAAGAATAGAAGTTGCCTATGAAGAGTTAGCGAGTCAACCCCACCAAACCATTCAAGCCATTTGCCAATGGATTGGCATAGAATTTATAGAGGATATGCTAGAATACTGGAAGTACGAGCATCACGACATTTCTGGCAATGATGGAACTTACTCTTTAATTAGACGCTACCAAGGCAAAGAAATGCTAGATAAAGTACGTAAAGTTCATGGAGAATATTACGAGAAACGAGACTTATCGATTAAATTAGATTTACGCTGGAAGAAAGAGTTATCCCCAGAAAATTTAGAAATATTTAATCGCATTGCTGGAGAAGTCAATCAACCTTATGAGTGGAATTGAGAAAACAGGATGAGAAGGCAATTAAATTATGAACCTTATTCAGGGAATTAAATCTCACTTCAAACTTAACGGATTACTAGGAACCCTAAGTGATAGATATTTACATTCTTTATTGGTTAAATTAACTACTATAGATAATGCATTTCCTAACTGTACAAAAATTAGACCTATTTCTCCAGGAAAATTCCCTACACCAGAAGTTGAGCAAATGTTGTTTTTTCCTAGAGCTGAGTCTCTGAAAAAGCCGACATATTCTTTACCAGATATTTACTCAACCACACTAGATAATGTATTATACTCTCCTACTTATAATGTCATTCTGAACCAATCTAGGCAAGTAATTTTAGACTCAGTAAACACAGGGAAGAGTGCCAAGAGATTTAGTGTTTCTGAATTATATCGCAAGAAAATCAAGACACTAAAAGGTGTATATAGTATATTTCGCTCTACAGACAATAGTTACTATCATACATTGATTGAAAATGTATCCAGACTTTATTTACTCAATCATAAAGACTATAGGGAAATTCCAGAAATTCAACTTTTATTGTCTAGCAAGTCAACAAAAATTGAAGAATATTATCTTGACCAAATGTTGCAAGACAATGTTACCATCAAAGTTGTTGAAGAAAATTACATATATTCGCTAGAAAAGCTTATTTTTTGTACTTTTTTAAATCGCAGATTTTGTGGTTACTTACCATTAGAATATCTAGAGTATTTTGGAGATAAAATATTACCACAACGTTCTAGAGATAAGAATAATCGTATTTTTATATCGCGATCAACTGACTTAAAGAAAATTTTAGAAAAGACTAAAGGAATCGGACGTTATGAACAGGACAAAATTGGCAAAGGCCGTTATCTTCTCAATGAAGAAGAACTCTTTCAGTCTTTGAAAAAATATGGATTTAAAAAGCATGTTCTTGAAGAGCTATCTATCCCAGAGCAAATTGAGCTTTTTTATGATGCTGATTTTATAGTAGGCGCTCATGGAGCAGGACTCTCTAATATGATTTTTTCCGATCGAGTTAAAATTCTAGAACTATTTCCAACACAGTTCTGTGTCCCACATTATTATTACCTAGCGAAATCCCTTGGTCATACTTACAGATACTGGTGTGGGCAGGAGGATGAAATTCATTCTAACTTTACCGTCAACGTTGCAGAGGTGATTTCTCGTTTAGGCGATCTCTAAACAGTAAACCAGTCAAAAAGATCCCCGATTTTAAAATAATCCTTTTAACGCTTGAAGGTCTGAATAAGTTCAATAGCATCGGGATTATTTTTCCTCCATACTTCCCGATCGCCACGAATTAGACCTAAATGCTCTTCAATATTATTAGAATTGATTAATACACCAAAGTCATTCGGTACAGTATCTTCATTATGTTGCAAAATCCGATTGAGTATTAAATCTCCAACCGGGATAGTAAAGTGAGAGCTATCTCGATATTGAGTCATCTCACTACTTAAGGGTTCTGTGGTAACGCTATTATAGCCTGAGAAATCCCAAACCGGCATGATCTTTACAATTTCCCTTTTTCTGTCTTCTATCTTGGACTCACCAGCGGCTATAGTAGCTCCTTCAAATTGAATTGCGTGAGGGGGAGTTATAAATACCCTTAAATTTAAACCATGTTCTTGACAAAGATCTCTAATAATTCTGATATTTTCTAGAGTCTCTGGTACGATGTCATTTTTTTTCTTATTCACAATAAATGGAAGCCAATGAGTGAATTTTATATCAATATAGCCAACATCTCTAAGACCATTAGGATGATAATAGATAGTATCTGGTTTTTGCCTGTTTTTTCCCAGAGTTTCTAAGCTTTTATTGAAAGTATTCCAAGAGAGATGGGTTTGTAAAAATTCTAATAGACGCAGATGATGTTTTCCAATTCGGTTTTCATCAAATCCAAGTTGGGTAGATTCTGGAAGAGCCAGCAGCCATAAGTCTATCCCAAAGATAACCACTTCCAGATTGTTCTGAGTCGCGATCGCATGTTCTAAATAACGTCTTTGTTCATAAAAGGTTCCTCCTTGCATCGCTAAATTGTAAACGGGTTGATACTCTGCTAATGCTGGAGAGTCTGGATTTAAGGCTTCCTCTAACCGAGATGCACCCAAAAAAATAGTTTTAGCATCCTGGCGAGTTAAATCAATTGCCTTATAAAGTCTAGTGTTATTTATGGTTTCAGGTTTAGACTGATTTATCCCATGAATCCTGGGGCTATTGGTGACACCAAAAGGATCAATCAAAGCATTAAACCCGATAACCAGTGAAGAACCGCAACCAGCAACGGCCAAGAATATATAAATAAAGCTCCGATAGGGTTTCATCTAAACCTCAAAATTGAAAATAAAGAAATTCGCTGACTTGGTTTAATGAAAGCAAGCAGACTAAAATCATACTACCTGCTCCAACAGCCCACCACCATCTGGGTTGAAAATTTTCCATTATTTCTTGAGTGTTAGGTAGCCATATTGCTCCAGCAAGGAATGCCAGGATGATGGATAAATTTATTCCTAGGCTGGTGGCATCAGTACCGGGAAGGTAGGGTAAGGCAGAGAGCGTTTCTTGCCCCTTAAATTGTATTCCTAGTGGAGTTAACCAAGAGAGAAAGAGTTCAAAGTTACCTGGTAAGATAATCCCTTTCATACCACTCGCAGCTTGAATCATCAATGCTGCTTCTTCAAAACTGCTAGATCGGAATAATATCCAACCCATAACCACTGCAATAAACGTAATTAACCACGCAAGGAATAAAGGTAATTTCATACCCAATCGTTGCCACTGGCGATCTATGACCAAATAGAGGCCATGAAGCCCTCCCCAGACAACAAACGTCCAACCTGCACCATGCCAAAGTCCTCCTAAGAACATCGTAATCATTAAATTCAAGTTTCGTCGTACTTCTCCCTTGCGGTTTCCTCCCAGCGGAATATACAAATAATCACGGAGAAAGTTTGATAAAGTAATATGCCACCTGCGCCAAAAATCAGAAATAGAAATTGCTTTGTAGGGAGAATTAAAATTAATCGGTAATTCAATATTAAATATCCATCCCAAACCGATCGCCATATCTGAGTAGCCAGAAAAGTCAAAATAGAGTTGTAAGGTATAACATAATGCCCCCACCCAGGCTTCAATAAAACTAACTTGACTAGCATGATTGAATACTTCTGCTACCCAAGGAGAAAGGCGGTCTGCAATTAGCATTTTCTTACCTAATCCAAGGGTGAATAACACTAACCCCTTAGCAAAATTTTTATCGCAAAAAACAAATTTACGTTTTTGCCAAAATTGCGGTATTAATTCATCATGACGCAGTATGGGCCCAGCAATTAATTGTGGGAAAAAAGATACAAATAAACTATATTCAAGAATTCCATATTTTTTCGTTTCACCGCGATAGGCATCGACTAAATAGGCAATTTGGGTAAACGTATAAAAAGAAATTGCTAAGGGTAAAACAATATTGGGTACTGAAAAACTTGTAGAGAATAAGTTGTTAACTGATTGAGTTAAAAATCCAGCGTACTTATAATACCCTATAAACCCTAAGTTTATACTGATTCCAGTCAGCAGTAGAAACTTGGATTTTTGACTTCCCTGTTCGCTTGCAGACAATCCCCTCCCAATCAAAAAATTTGTAAAAATTGAAATCAGGAGAAGAGGTAAATAGGCGATATTCCAATATCCATAGAAGAAGAATGATGTTACTACGAGCCAAATGATTGCAGCTAACGTCAGACGTAATTTGGCCAGACCAAAAAATCCAATTAACGTAAGTGGCAAGAATAAGAATATAAATACATGAGAGTTAAATAGCATCTTCTTATTTATTCTTAGTTAAGCCAACTCGATAAATCACGCCCAATGAGATCTTGTAGATTTAAAATATCTTCCCGATATTCTACAATCAGTTGCTTCCGCAACTTGTTGGATAATTTTGGTTTCCCTAAATTTTTCTCTTTGAGTCGATCTGCAATCGTTTTCCGAAGACCCATAGGTAGTATCGTTTTAACTACAGCTTTAATAGGATTAGGTCGGTTTAGCAGGGTATTGACTGTCTGATTCTTGGGGACACGAGTCGGGTTATGTTTCTTGCTCACATTGGGAACAAAACTATCATCGACTTCTAAGAATTGGAAAATATCTTTCATCAGTCCAGTGGTATCTTTAATCAAATCTTCATACAGATACACTCGAATTTGGTTTGCATCGAAAAGATCGAAGTATCGCTTTAACTGAACATAGTAAAATCCCCGGCGTTTATGATGCCATTGAAAACTCCAATCTTTAGCGACTCGATCGTCTTCTGCCTTAAGGGTTTTGGCAAAATCTGGAATCGGTTCTCGACCATTACTTAAGGAAAATAGAAAGTGTGAAAAAGCTCGTTCTGCTGGATGCCGAAGAATGGCGATGAGTTTTGCATCAGGAATGTGATTATGAATCCTCTGAGGGGCCTTTTCACTATAAATGTATGAGGTGGATGCTTCGCCTATGGCTTTCTCGTTTGTGACTCCTGCAAACAATTCACTATAACTTTGTAAATCAGTGATGGCATTGGTCATTACATGAGGGCCATAAGGGCCTATCCGATTAATATCTTCTCCTTCTAAAGTAAAAAAATCTGGCTCCTTTTGATCTCTAGAAGCTGGCATATAGATTTCCGGATGCTGCTTCAGATAATAATACAGAGATGAAGTTCCTGATTTAGCTGCGCCAATCAACAAAAAGTTTGGGAGTTTCATAATGTCTACACCTATCCAATTTCATCAATCCACAACTGGGAAACTTTATCCCAAGTTTCTTTTTGGGCTAGTTGCATAAAGTCTTGCCTGAGAGATGCTAACTGCTCTGGTTCTTTGAGTAACTCTACAATTTTCCATGCAAGAGCCTCTTGTGTTTCTTTAAGATAAGGATTTCCGGGGATTTTCAAACAATAATCTTTATCTTTAAGACCAGCATAATCTGTGGTCACTGGTATGCAGCCTACAAAAGCTGATTCACGAACTGTATTGCAATCTGTTTCTTGAAAGGTACACCCATAATAGTTGATTATTGAAGTTGATTTAGCTTGCATGAGTTCTAATCGTCCTAGTTTTCCTTGATTAATGACTCCAGGTAATTGCATTAATTGCAACATTTTGTCTTTCCATTCTGGTTTTGCTTCTCTAGGCCAACCATAATAGATATGCAGGGTAGCTTCTGGTATTTCTTTTTGAATTATTGGCCAACCAAATTCTAGCATCTTATCTAAGCCTCTAATGTAATTAGAAGCATAAATCAGTTTATAAGGCTCTTTAGGATTTTTGGCTAGATGTAGAAAAGATGGATCGACTCCATTGGGAATGACTACGACTTTATGATCTGGAATTTCTGTCAGGGTAGAGCGATGAAAACTTGTTTTACAAAAAATAAGGTCATAATTCTTTAGTTTTTCATATTGAGCTTCTTCAGGTAATAAAACACCCTTTCCTAAATCTAGCCATACTCGGTTTGCTTGAACGGGAAACTTAATTCTCCAAGCAAATTGCCACATAATTAAGGTATCAAAACTATCATAAGGATTAAACTTAGAGTAGTGAAGATACTGGACTCCATCATAAACACCTTCTTGAGAACCACAATTATTGTAGACTGTAACAGAATACCCCAGTTTAACCCATTCACGAGATAGATATATAATGCGTGCGTTAGCGCCTCCTAATCCAGTTTTTAGGCTCTGAGGAGACCATGGATACTTTGTGTGTCCTGTATAGTATACGATAGAGCGATGCGGCCAATTTTTTGGGGTCAACCTTTTTCTGAGGCTACTGATTTTAGATAAAACTTTGTTCATAAACTTGTGATTGAAATCAATTGTATACTCTTTTGAATAGCGTGGCTAAATAATATATCGATCATGCATAGCATTCCTTGGATCGTCAAGATGGGCAACTTTTCCTTTAGGCAAGGGTTATTATGAATCGAGGCAATACTTTTTCAGGAGATAGAGGGTGAACGACTGTTCACCCTTAAGTATCTGAAGTAAGTCTGTTAAGTGACTCCGATCGCCGCCAAGGGCTTGTTTTCCCATGTCTTTCCTACTGATAGAGCCAGAAATAGGTCACCATAGGGATCACCGTAGCCAAAATCAGCAAGACAATCACCCAAACGGTAGCATTAGAATTTTTGGTTTCTTCTGCCGAAGCAAAGGTGCTTTCAGCTTGGATGGTGTCTTCAACCACGGGAGGGCCGGGATCGGGATTACCGGATAAAATAGCGGTTAAGCGATCGCCAGCGCCTAAAAACGCCCGATTATAGCGATCGCCATTACGCAACGGCACTTGTATCGTTTCACTCGATACACTTTCCGCCATCTCATCGGACAACCAGCTCTTCGTTCCCTCTCCCGTGCGAATCGCCGAATTATTAGTCACCACATCTAAAACCAATAACACCTGATGACTCTGCTCCTCTGGAGTCGGAAACCACTTTTCAAACAAATCATTCGTAAAACTCTCAATGGTTTCCCCATAATCCAAACGACGAATCGTCACCAAGCGGACTTCATTCCCCGTCTCTTGTGCCAACTGACTCAACCGATCGCTCAATTTCCCCTCATTTAAGCGACTAATCACATCCCCTCGATCCAAGATCCAAGTCGCCTCTCCCGGTTTAACCACAGGCATTTGATAAACCCCCGTTGCTTGTGCCGGTTGAGGATTCATCCACCACAGCAACAGAGTCAAAATACTTATTAATAAGCCTCGAACTATTTTTTTCATCCTCAATTTTCCCTCATTAGAATTCTATCTATGCTTAACTTATCGTGTTATAGGTTATGGGTCATTGTCCATCCCCCCATCTCCCCATCCCCTCTCACAGATGTACCAAATACACAGAACAGCAAACATGATGCATCACATAATTACTCACACTGCCTAAAAACCATTCTGTGAGATTTGAGTGTCCCCGTCGTCCCATCACCACTAAATCCGCATTCCAAGATTGGGCCAGATCGCAGATCGTCCGTCCTGGATTACCATAGGTTTGAGTCACTTCCGTTTCCACACCGGCTTTTAGACTCCGATCTTCAAAGGTTTTCAGTAACTCTAGGCTCTCTTGCTCAAACTTCTGCCATTGATCGTGATACGATTTCACCCAATCTGTCCTCAACTGCGCTTCAAGCCCTAAACTCATCATCCGAGGATCGGGAGGACTATCGGTCGATTGACTCGATAGCACATGCAGCAACATTAATCGAGCAGAGTAAGTCTGAGCCAAGACTAAAGCCGTTTCAAAAATGGTATGACTGATTTGACTGCGATCGAGAGCAACAAGAATTCGCGACACCATAGGGATCAAGAGGGGCAATACTGGAGAAACTGAGGACAAACCATATAGGGTTTATTGTACTGTCTTTGGTCTATCCCTAGGGTAGGCGAGTTATCCATTGCACGAATAAAACTCCAATCGTTAGAGTCACGGCCGTTTGCAGTAGGTATATCATTGTCCAGCGTAAAACTTGAGAAATTCCCATGAGCGTGACCTCCAAAGTTAATGTGCGATACAGGGATTCATCTCACCCTCAAGAACCCTAAAGAGGGTTTAACGAAGAGATTGATGGGTGGTTGATAAGGAAGTCTGTTCATAGGTTCTCTCACTAGGTGATTCGGGTATATTTTGAGAGGATAGCCTGGTGATGCCTATCCGCAACACGGTTGACAGGGTAACCACGACCATTAAGCTCAGGGTAGCGGTTGGCAGGAGGGAGATAAACTGAGGTTGATTTCTTTTCACAATGGTTGTACCCATCAATTCCAGTCGGATGGTTAAGCCCAAGGTTACTGAAGGATTGAAAAGAAATACATCACCCATTCGTATCACCCAGTTGGGTGAATTGGGGAGAATTGAGAGTCGATTGGAGAGCGATCGCCAAATTCTGGTAATCAGCCTCGGTATTACTGTTTCCAGGGAGATACCTCCTGAGTCCCCGTTGCCTTCATAGTTGAGAAAACGGATAAGCCACTCAGGTATTATGCCCTAACTTTCAGACCGATTTTTTAACTCCCCAGGCCGGATTCGAACCAGCGACCAATCGGTTAACAGCCGACCGCTCTACCACTGAGCTACTGAGGATCACAGTTTCTTAATGTACCCCTAACCCTAGGGTTTTGTCAAGCCTTTTATCCAAACTTTTTTTTGGGAGCGATCGCCATGCCATCAAGAACCCGATCCCACTCTAATAGGGTAACCCCATCCGCAAAGCCATTAATCGCTCTTGAGCCGAGGCATCCAGCCCATGGAAGAGAGAAGAACGAGAAACTTTTTTCTTCGTTTTCCGTTGCTCATGGAAGACAGTTTTACTATTGCTCACCTCCTGAGCCAACCGACTTGCTGACATCCATTCCGCTCCATACCCTACCACCGTCATTTGTTGAGCGCGATCGGAAGTCGCCACCATCAAGCGCTTTTGATATTTTTCAATCGAGCGACTAAATTTAGCACAGGCAATCTCAATATAAGAATCCGCCGTTTGCCCAAAATTCGTGTAATACACAGACAACAGATCAGTAACCACTTCCCGATGACTGGGAGTGTGCTGCAAATGAGCATCAAACACAATCCGGGTATCATAGCCCCGGAAAGCACTATAGTTAGTCAAAATCTCGATCAGTTGCTCGCGAGCAACCTCTAGGCCTTGGCGATCGCGAGTTGCTTGCAAATCGCTCCAAGCACCAATAATGTTATAACCATCAACAAACAAAATAGCAGCAGTTCGGGGTCGGGACATGGGTCTTAATCGTCAATTTTCAGTTCCGGATTTGGGCATCTTAAGATAGTATAGTGGCATGATGCTGGCATCGTCGTGTCTCAATAGCGATCGATAAACCATTAATCCCTTATCGGGTAACGGTTTCAGAGATTTAACATTGAATAACAGAACTTCAGCCAGAATCACTGTCAATCCAGACAGCTTAAACCCTCAGTGAGTTCCCTAGGAATCTTTCCTGAGCGTTTACCCCATTACTAACCGTGAAGGAGTGAAACGGATGAACAAAATAGCAGCCTTCATTGGTGCGTCACTCATCCTCCTAATACCAGGAAAAACGGTTTTGGCCCAAGAAGCTCAATCCGAAGGCCGTCCCGTTTGTGAAGCCGCCCAAAAACTCGCTCAAAGTCCTCAAGGTGCAGAACAAACCGTTCGAGGCATTGTGCGCAGTATCGTTGGCGATATGGTAACCCTGGAATTAGCCAGTGGTGAAGTGCGTACCGTCTATCTTGACCGCAGAGAGCGGGGATTCATCGGCAATATTTTAGGAGCTGATGTAGTCGTAACTCCCGTTTTCTGTAATCGAGTTTCTCTTTATCGGGAAGCCCCACCCCCCGCGAGAGCCTTTAATATTCCTTCCTTACCTCCCCCGCCACCCCCGCCGAGTCTTCCCCCTCTCAATCCTCCACCCCCACCGCCACCCCCGGCTCCGTTATTACCTCAAACCTGGTAATTTCTTTCTGGTGTGGATAGCGAGGAAGACTCTTCAACCTCAAGAACAAAAAGCGAGACACAAACTGTCTCGCTTTTTGTATGGTTTCTAGAAAAACCATTACCGCGCTTCGCGCGGCAGAAGCGTAATGGGTAATGGGCAGAACCGATCAAAAGTCAGCCACCCCTGTTTTATGGGTGAGTCAGTGGCAAGAGTCATCTTTCTCCGCTTAACCGAACTTGATATGACAAGTGTTGAACCAGATTTGATATAACAACAGCGAGCAAGATGTTTGTCCTGCGGACACGCTACGCTACGCACTCCTTTATTCCCTCATTTGAAATTCACGGTTCCACAATGACTTGGGTTCCCACTTCCACTTTCTCGTAAAGGGCAATCACATCCTTGTTAAACATACGGACACAGCCATGGGAAACAGCATGACCAATGGAATCCGGGTTATTGGTTCCATGAAAACCAACTTGAGTTTTGCCATCTGTCCAAAAGCCCACCCATCGGGGGCCGAGGGGATTATCGGGCCCGGGGCCGATTTTGTTGCCTGTCCATAGGCTTAAAAAAATCGGATCGACTTCCATATTAAAAACTTCAAAGTCTCCTGTGGGGGTTTCCCATCCCTCTTTACCGACGGCTACGGGATAGCTGGCCAGCTCTTCATCTCCTTTATAAACATAAACCCGCCGTTCTCCGAGTCTCAAAACCAGATGCACTGGAGTTTGGCCCGGTAGATATTTGGCCGCTTCTCCTAGGGCAGGAACTTGGGGAACATCTTGAATGAACGGCAGTTCAACCAGCAGGGGAGAAGATTCCGAGTTTGGGGGAACTTCTCCTTCTAGGGCCTGGGTCGGTTGCATGAGTAAGGGCGAGAGAATGCTCAAACCGATCGCCGTTAAAGGGTGAATCGTTGACCGTCTGTTTTTCATAATGTTGCCTGACTTGATGCTCTAAGGTTGATCGATGGGAGGATTAAGGGGCTTGATGTACCGCAATTGTAATCGGAAGCTGGGAAAATTTCACCCTAATTTTAAGAGTTCAAATGGGTAGCCATTAAACGATTTTTTAACCGTTGGGGGTTTCCTTGGTCAATTACCTGGCCTTGATCGAGCAAAAATGCACCATGACAGTGGTCGAGTTCGTCGAGTCGATGGGTAACCCATAGGGCGGTGATTCCCCGTTGGATCACCAGGTTTTTGACTTGGATCACCAGTTCCAGTTGGGCTTCCCGGTCTAGGAGGGCGCTGGGTTCATCGAGAAGGAGAACTTTACAGTGGCGGGCGATCGCCCCAGCAATGGCGATTCTCTGCTTTTGGCCGCCACTGAGAGCATAAATGGGCCGTCGTTTGAGATGTACCAGATTGACCGCTTCTAGAGCTTCGTCAACCCGGTGTTGGACTTCCTGGAGCGGGAGTTTTTCTTCCACGAGACCAAAGGCAATATCGGCTCCGACGGTGGGCATCACCAGTTGATGATCTGGATTTTGAAACACAAATCCCACGGGGGATTCCAGATGGATCTGACCAGACTGAGGATGAAGCAATCCTGCCAGACTTCGCAGGAGGGTTGATTTACCACTGCCATTGGTTCCCAGAAGCATCCAGAATTGTCCTTGGGGGACTTCTAAGGAACAGGCTTTGAGAACAGATTGGCCGGAGGGCCAAGCAAAAGAGAGATTTTGAACGTGAATTCCAGGAGGGTTATGAATGGCTCCAGTCATTTATTTAGATCTCTTGCATAAGTGGCGAGAAAATGAATGGCAAGGCAGCAATCATATCTTGGTATGACTATTGCCTATTGCCTTTTGCCTTTTGCCTGACTTCTGCAAGAAGTCTATTGGGTGACGGCGAAGAATCCAGGAGGTCTACCCGAAGCGGCTGTGGTTCCGGTTTTCTCAGCTTTTTGGACGGCGGTGATTTCGCTGCTGAGAAGGGCAACGGTTTTTTCGGTTTGGCGATCGCACTTGAGTTCAACCACCTGGGATTCCGAGGAGCGCATGGCTTCTAGAATCTGGGCATAGAGTCCTTGAGCGTCTTCTTCAGATTTGCGCTCGACAGACAGGGGAATGGGATTATTCCTTAAGACAACATCAATCACGTACATAGGGTGAAGCAAGAATTTGATTTATTTAAGTTTAGTATGTCAGATTCTCCAGATTTTCCCATTTTTACCGGCACTCCAGTGGAGGTCAAGATGGAAAAATTGATCATTTCCCTTATAATCCTTATAATTAAGTAAAGAATCGTAAACTAGACTGGCCAAAGTCACCGTTTTCTGCTTAGAGCGGTTGGCTCAAACGTCAGCTAGGGCGCGATCGCAATCATTATGAAAATTTTGGAGAACATCGCTTTATGACAATCGCAGTCGGACGCGCCCCCAGCGAAAGAGGATGGTTTGATGCCCTCGACGACTGGCTAAAGCGCGATCGCTTCGTCTTCATCGGATGGTCAGGACTCCTCCTGTTCCCCTGCGCCTACCTCGCCATCGGCGGTTGGCTCACCGGAACCACCTTCGTCACCTCCTGGTACACCCACGGACTCGCCTCCTCCTACCTCGAAGGCGCGAACTTCCTCACCGTAGCCGTATCTTCTCCCGCAGACAGCATGGGACACTCCCTGCTCTTCCTCTGGGGGCCAGAAGCCCAAGGAAACTTCGCTCGCTGGTGTCAGCTCGGTGGACTTTGGCCCTTCGTCGCTCTCCATGGA
>NZ_JAQPOK010000161.1 GCF_030068445.1 Roseofilum halophilum BLCC-M91
TAACCGGTAGTGTAACCATTCCAGCCGGTTCATTATTTGCTCCTATCCTCATTAATCCCCAGGATGATAATCAGTTTGAAGGAGATGAAACGGTTGTCATTAGGTTAGCAGAAGGGACGGGTTATGTTGGCGATACCAATACCACTCATACCATTACCATTACAGATAACGAGCAAGCCGATCCCTTGAAGGGTTGGACATATGCCACTGATGTTAGCCATGACAGTGTAGCTAGTGATTTTATTGGAAATACAAATGTTGGTGAAACCATTTACGAAATGTATGGAATGGCAGTTAAAGAAGATCCAGATACAGGGAGAATTTGGGTTGCTTTGAATGCAAATTTACCGATTACTGGACGCACTGTGCCCACTCAATGGGATAGATTTACAGTTCCAGACGGTAATATTGGCTGGGGAGATATGTTCTTTGATTTCTCCGGTACAGGTAATTTCCAAAATGCTTTAGATTCTGGGCAAATGTTTGGCGTTCGTTTTGCAGATACTAACGATTCTGGAGTTGAAGCAGGAGTATATCGCGGAGTATCTGGAAAGAGCGTTGTGAGTGAAAACGCAGGATTCTGGAATCTAGATTCTCATAATCGCCATGTCGTTGAAAAGGGCACGGGATTAGATTCATCAATGGGAGATCTAGCTTGGAATGATTCCTACTATTATCCCTACGATCGCCCCGGCCCAGTGAAGATGCCTAATGTGATTGACTCTGGCGAACGAGTTGGAGCTGTGGCGATTCACAACCGCACAGAACTAGAAAATCAAGGATTCGATCCCAGCCAATTCCCCCAATTGGGAGATGAAATTTTCGGCTTTAGCTTCCAGAAACCCGATGGTATGACGGGTGACTTTATTGCCACCATTCTAGAGGAATGCATCAATGATGGCATGGCACTTCGTGGTTTTTTTGGTTCGGCAACAACCGGCCCAGTGGCATCCACGGGAGCAAGTGTCGTAGTTGTGCGGTAGTTGTATAGCCCATTCATCGCTAATCTGTATCGTTATTAACTTTCTTGTCCTATGTTCAGCGAACGAGATCCGCCCATCCTTTTCCAGCCGACAAGCCCGCTAAATCAGTCATTGCGAACGGAACGCAGTGGAGTGAAGCAATCTCGATCGTCTCGCCAATTGTAGCAAAAGTCCCCCTTTTTAAGGGGGATTTAGGGGGATCGAAACGTACCGCAATACGGCGAAAACTTCTCTATTGCGAGTCTTATACCCTTTCTTGATGAGAATGCAAGGTTATAGATCCCCCAAACCCCCTTAAAAAGGGGGCTTCAGGCAAAATAATGTTGCAAACGGTATAAAGATTGGATGTAACGCTTTATTACAAGTTTATGCCTCTTGCATAAAAACCGCCCCAAAAAACCGAGAACCCTATAGGAGGGTTCCTCAATTGATTCAACCCAAGACAACTCAGGAGACTTTACCATGTACGATTGGAAAACAGAAATCCGAAGCTATAGCCAAACCACGGGCTATGAAATGGACGACTATGATAGTTATTTCTTAAATCTAGAGACCAGCGGCCAAGAATCGGTAGCCATTCCCTTTCTGCACTGGAGAGCGCATTATTATTCTCGTCGGCCATGGTGGCAAGACTACGACCTTGTTGCTGAAGGTACGGAAACTCAACCGGGATTAGATGTTCTCAACTACATCCAAATCACCAGCGACGACGAGGACGAGGAATTCTTCCATTTAATTCTGCCTAATTTCGATCGCTACAATCAGACCTTCATCGATTTCAATCAGACCTTCATTGACTTGAAGGAACAGTATCGAGACGATGTTAAGCCCCAAGATCTATTGGCTGAAGTGGTTAGACCGGATGTATCGTACAGTTACGAGGCAAGTAACTTTGATGTAACTTGCATGTTGCATTATGAAACTGATCCTCAAAGCTGTTCGCCACAATCCGGAGACCCAATTGATGTTCCAGAAGGTTCTTCGGTTGTGGGTATTGTAGCCATTGGCTTGGCGTTGGTGGGAATGGCAATTCGGCGCTCCTTTTTCCAGAGAGCATAGGGGTTAAATCGATTTAGGATTCATGCTGAAGTCCCCTAATTGTAGGGGCGAACGGCCGTTCGCCCCTACAGTGGGCAGCCACGATAATTGAATTGCATAAAACCGCCGCAAAAAAAACAAAATTCTATAGGAACGTGGACTATGTACGATTGGAAAACAGAAATCCGAAGCTATAGCCAAACTGCGGGCTATGGAATGGATGACTATGATAGTTATTTCTTAAATCTAGAGACCAGCGGCCAAGAATCGGTAGCCATTCCCTTTCTGGAATGGAGAGCGACTTATTCTCGTCGGCCATGGTGGCAACATTTTCGTTACTCTCGTCGGCCGTCAAGTCATTTTGCCTATCATCATTGGCCATCACCTCGTGTTGCATCTTTTAGTCAGTCATCGTTGCCAGAATACCACCTTGTTCCTGAAGGTACTCCAACTCAACCAGGATTAGATGTTCTCAATTACATTCAAATCACCAGCGATAACGATCCACATGAATTCTTCCATTTAATTCTGCCTAATTTCGATCGCTACAATCAGACCTTCATCGATTTCAATCAGACGTTCATTGACTTGAATACCCAGTATCGAGACGAGGTTAAGATAGAAGACCTATTGGCTGAAGTAGTTCTACCGGGTACATCGTACAGTGTAGAGGAAGGTGACTTTGATGTAATTTGCGTATTGTATTATCAAAGCAATTCTCAAGGCTGTTCGTCACCAGTACCAGTCCCAGAAGGTTCCTCGGTTGTGGGTATTGTCGCCATTGGCTTGGCCTTGGTGGGGATGGCGATTCGGCGCTCCTTTTTCCAGAGAGCATAGGGGCTGAAATCTATTGATGGCCGCTCCTGAAGTCCCCTAATTGTAAGGTGGGCAGGAAAATAAGCGGTATTCTTCAATTTTGAGTGCAATAACCTGCCCACCCTACGATGGTTAGCTACTTGTAGGGGCTTTCCGGCCGGAAAGCCCCTACAGATTTTGTAGTAGTGCGTGTCATTTAAAAAGTTTAAGGTTCAAGGGAATTGGGGCCAAATCGCTCCAATAATTCCTCACGAGAAGCATTTAAGCACAAGGGCATAAACTCATCTGGAGATAATGCTAGTAAAGAGTCAATGATAGCCAAGAGCGCCTCATCCAATTGACCAAACCGAGTCCTGAGTAAGGCTTCAATGAGCGATCGCTGTCCCTGTTGAACTCCCTGCTCAAGTCCCTGTTGAACTCCCTGCTCAAGTCCCTGTTGAACTCCCTGCTCAAGTCCCTGTTGAACTCCCTGCTCAAGTCCTTGTTGAATTCCTTCTTGAAGTCCTTGTTGAACTCCCCGCTCAAGTCCTTGTCGAATTCCTTCTTGCAGGGTATCTTCTCTCCACTTTAGATACGCTGGTGATAACTCCATAATTAACTCCCTTTCCTCTGGTTCTAACTCTATTTTAGTTTCTACATTAATCCGCCATATTCCTACCAGTTCTAGGATATTGCGACGCTGAGGATCTGCTCTAGGCAGTTCCAGCACTTGCTCGATCGCTCTTTTCTGAGTTCCCCCTTTCCCCAGCATCCTCAACCATAGAGTTTCTGGGAGTTCTGGCAGTTGGTTGATGGCAATAATTCCGGTTTGGTTAATTGGGGGTAGGCGATAGACTCCTCTATACTGATACTCGGAATCCGGATTAGCACCCAACTCTTTCAATAGTCTCTTTGATGCCGTAGGCGTTAAAATCCATAACTGGGGCAGTTGTTGTTCTTCAACCGGGGGATCTTCCCGTTTAGCTTGACGGTGCAGCTCGGCATGAACGTGAAAGAGTTTGAGAATACAGTTGCGAATCTCTGGATTACTCGGACAGTTACGATAGGGTTCTAGTAAACAAGGTTTAGAAGCGAGTTGAGCGAGTAAACCCAGGGAAGGTTGGCTATTTACAGGTTCTGGAGAGGGATCGAACATCAGATCGATTTGTAGGGTTTCCCCTGGAATTTCCCGGCTAATTTCCACTGTTCCCAAGGGTTCGAGGAGTTCCTTGAGATATTGCTTGGCAAATTGGTCGTGGGGTTGGCGAGTCACAGAAGAGATATTTTAAGAGGACTAAAGATACTTTACATTTTCCGATACAATTTTACTGGCGATCGCCGGAATAATCTCTAAGGAGTAATCCCCCATGAGTCACCCTTGGAAAACCCTACTCAGTCTACCCCTAGTTCTCAGTGTATTCCCAACCCTAGCGAGTGCCCAAATTATTCCCGACCAGACCTTACCCAATCCTACCCTAGTTACCCCTGGGAACAACCAATTCACGATTAACGGAGGGACTCAAGTCGGGGGAAACCTGTTTCATAGCTTCAGCCAATTTTCCCTACCCACCAACAATACAGCCTCCTTTAATAACTCCCTCAATATTGAAAACATCATTACCCGGATTACAGGAGGTAGTCTTTCCAACATTGATGGTTTGATTGAAGCCAATGGTAGTGCCAACCTATTTCTGCTCAATCCTAACGGTATTGTCTTTGGCCCCAATGCCACGCTCAACATTGGGGGGTCATTTCTAGCCACCACAGCCAATAGTTTTACCTTCGCCAATGGCACAGAGTTCAGTGCTACCAACCCTCAAACCACGCCCTTGTTAACCGTCAATGTACCCATAGGCTTAAAGTTTGGTGCAACACCTGGAGGAATTGTGGTTCAAGGAACCGGCCATGATATTGTCCTCGAACCTGATGGAGCGGTCATCCGTCAATCGACCCCTGGTTTACGAGTCTCTCCCGGTCAAACCTTAACCTTAGCTGGAGGAACCATTACTTTTAGAGGCGGAAATGTAGGGGCTGATGAGGGTCATGTGGTTCTGGGAAGCGTAGGCCCTCATACTGAAGTTGGTCTCACTCCTAGCCTCGACCTTGAGTATGACAATCCCTTTAATTTCCAAGATATCCAACTCTCTGAATTATCTTCTGTGGATGTGAGTGGAGAAGGAGCAGGGGATATTTCCATTCAAGGCAGACACATTACCCTTACAGGAGGGTCGCTGATTCTAGGGATTACAGAGGGAGAAAATCCGGGGGGGACAATTGTAGTTAATGCTTCAGAATCCATTCACTTATTTGGCTTTTCAGAAGATGAAATGATTCCCACTGCCATTATCAGTGAAACCATCAACACCGGATCGAGTGGCGATATTGTTCTCAATACCCATCGATTAATTATCCAAGAGGGGGCACAAGCTTCAACTTCTACGTTTGCTCCTGGTGAAGCGGGACAGTTAACGGTTAATGCTTCGGGTTGGGTGGAGTTGAGCGGAACAGATTTCTCTGGATTTCCTAGTGGTTTATTTTCAGGAACATTAGGTTTGGGAAGGGGTGGCAGCGTGGTGGTTAATACTAATCGTCTAATTGTTCAAGATGGAGCTGTGATATCGAGTTCTGTGATTCCATCTCCATTTGAGGATGCAGATGCACCGGGCGGGAATATTCGCATTGATGTCAGAGAATTAACGGTACAAAGGGAAGCGCAGATTAGTTCTGATACGTTTGGTTTGGGGAATGCTGGAACCCTGAATATCCGAGCTACAGATGGCATTCGTCTGAATGGAGGTAGTCCGGAAGTTCCCAGTGGTATTTTTTCTCAAGCTGATTTTATCCTTTTGGAGGATGATGCGATCGCTCCCACGGGTGGTAATGCTGGAACCATCAGAATTGAAACACCATGGTTAAGCATTGAAGATGGAGCGATTATCTCTTCGGCTACCTTTGCGGAAGGGCAAGGAGGATTGGTGGAAATTCAGGCTCCAGGGGGAATCCAGATTGCCGGTTCGACTCCAGATCGGGAATTTGTGAGTTCAATTGCGGCCTCGACTCTCGGCCCCGGACGAGCGGGAGATGTGACCATCGCCACGGGGACTTTGCTCCTCAGAGATGGGGGACTGCTCACTGCCGGAGCTGGGGATACCGCTACGGGAGATGGGGGCACGTTGCGAGTGACGGCTTCGGAGTCGGTGACGTTGAGTGGAGTGGCTTCCGAGACTCTGCCGACGCGGCTGACGGTACGCACGGAGGGGCCGGGAAATGCGGGGGATTTGATTCTGGCAACGGAACGCTTAACGGTGGAGAATGGGGCGCAGATTAATCTGGATGGCATTGGCAGAGATGAAAATAGAAACCTCATTATTGACCAAACCGTGGGGGATGCAGGGAATATTCTGATTACTGCGCCCCAAGTGCAGTTAAATGGGGGACAGATTACGGCGAATACGACTTCGGGAACTCAGGGTAATATTTTCCTTAATTCCCAAGATATCCGGTTGCGCCAGGGCAGCCAGATTGTGACCAATGCCTTCGGAGAATCCACGGGGGGTAATATTACCATCAACACCGATTTATTAACCGCTCTGGAAAATAGCGATATTAGTGCCAATGCCGAGCAGAATTTTGGCGGTCGCGTGATTATTACGGCTCAAGGGATTTATGGGACGGAGTTTCGCAATCAGTTAACCCCAGAGAGTGATATTACAGCAACATCGGCATTGGGGCCCCAATTTAGCGGTGTGGTCGAGATTAATACGCCAGATATCGATCCGGCTCAGAATACGGCGGATTTGCCCCAGGCAATTGAGACACCGGAGGGCATTCGGCCCATTTGTCGCCCAGAGGCTCAGTTGCGTTCCGGGGAGCGGGAATTAACGGTTGAAGGACGGGGCTTACCTCCTAACCCCACTCAACCGGTGAATCCGGGTTCTGTGGAGGTGGAGATGATGCAACCGGTTCCTGCATCGAGGGAGAATGGGCAGCCCCTAAGCGCAGTTGAAAGCCATCTCACTCCCTCCCGTCCTCGGTTACCCATCGCTACCGGATGGGTAATGAATGAGAAAGGAGAAATCTTTTTAACCACAACGTCAGAAAAAGTGACTCCCCATCGCTCCTTGCAACCCAATCCAGATTGTGTGCGCGAATGATACACTTCTTGCTAGCTTGCCTAATAATAATTAGGGTTGCTCAAAGGCAACCCTTAAACCCATCAGTTAGTGAATAATCTATTGGATCGATTTCGGCTCTAGCTTCACATTAGTCGCTAATCCCAAAATCTCAAGCAGTCGAATGGTCATCCAAGTCATATCAAATTCCCACCATTGTAAACCATGGCGAGCTGAATATTGATAGGCATGATGGTTATTGTGCCATCCTTCGCCATAGGTGACGAGGGCAACCCACCAGCAATTTTTGGAGTGGTCATGGCTTTCATGACTCACATAACCAAACTTATGGGTGGCACTGTTGACAAACCAAGTGCAATGGAAGACAACGGCCAAGCGGACAAATATTCCCCAAACAACGAATGGCCAACCCCCAAGGGCATACAAGAGGAGACCGAAGGCAACTTGGATGAGGACAAAATTATTTTGTAAAAACTGATATACAGGGTCATCCCAAATATCTTTGGTAAACCGGGGGACTTCACTGCGTTTGGGAATGATATGTAAGAGCCATCCCATATGACTCCACCAGAAGCCGGCGTTAGAATCATGGGGATCGGCTTCAGTATCTGAATAAAGATGGTGCATTCGATGAAGTCCTACCCAATCAAGTACGCCACCTTGACAGGCTAAACTCCCGCAAAAAATGAGGAAATATTCTAACCATTTGGGAGCTTGGAAACTTCGATGGCTGACTAAGCGGTGGAAACCTAGGGTAATACCTAATCCACCGGTAATCCAGTGGAGGACTAGAGCTAATCCGATGGCCGACCAACTAAAGTTGCTTGGAAGGAAGGCGAACAGAGCGGCTAGGTGAATTAAAAGGAAATAGCCAATGTTGACCCAATCTAGGGGATGTTTATTGGTTGTCGCAACACTCATGCAGTAATCTCAATCTATAAACAATGCAGGTTATCCTGCTGTTTGGAATTATTGCGCCCCTTTACCCATTAGTAGAGAAAGATGAATCCCTTAGAACAGATCCAAGAGGCACAACATGCACTCGCCCCTGTTTTTTCTAGCGTGGATGCTCAGATTAAGCATAATCTCCGAAAAGTTTTGCAGGCTTTTCGATCGCAGAAGGTGGGGGTGCATCATTTTTCTAGTGTAACGGGTTATGGTCATAATGACTTAGGGCGGGAAACCTTCGATCTCGTTTTGGCTGAGGTGATGGGAGCGGAAAGGGCGATCGCCCGCGTGCAGTTGGTGTCGGGAACCCATGCGATCGCCTGTGCCCTGTTTGGGATATTGCGTCCGGGGGATGAGTTACTCTCGGTTGCGGGCGCTCCCTATGACACCCTGGAGGAGGTGATTGGACTGCGGGGTGAAGGCTCTGGATCGCTGATTGAGTATGGGATTACCTATCGGCAGTTGGAGTTAACGCCAACTGGTGAAATGGATTGGGAGGCTCTAGGGCAAGGGGTGAGGAAGCAGACGCGGATGGTGTTGGTTCAGCGCTCTTGTGGCTATTCTTGGCGATCGAGTGTGTCAATTGCGGATATTGCCCAGATTGTGGAGAGTGTCAAGGGGCAAAATCCGAATACGGTCTGTTTTGTGGATAACTGCTATGGGGAGTTTGTGGAAGATCTCGAACCGACGGCAGTGGGCGCGGATTTGATGGCGGGGTCGTTGATTAAGAATCCCGGCGGAACCTTGGCGACGGCGGGGGGGTATCTGGCGGGTCGTTCTGACCTCGTAGAGCGGGCGGCTTGCCGCTTGACTGCCCCTGGAATTGGCAGTACGGGAGGGGCTACGTTTGACCAGCATCGCCTCTTATATCAGGGTTTATTCTTGGCTCCGCAGATGGTGGGGGAAGCTTTGAAGGGGAATTATTTGGTGGGGTATGTGTTCGATCGCCTGGGATATGGGGTCAATCCGGCTCCTTTGGCTGCGCGACGGGATCTGATTCAGGCTATTCGCTTGGGTTCGCCAGAGAAATTAAAGGCATTTTGCCGGGCGATCCAACAGTTTTCTCCTGTGGGTTCCTATCTCGATCCGGTTCCGGGGGAGATGCCGGGATATGAGAGTGAGTTGGTGATGGCTGGGGGGACGTTTATTGATGGCAGTACCTCCGAGTTGTCTGCGGATGGGCCGTTGCGGGAACCCTATGTGGTGTTTTGTCAGGGGGGAACCCATTGGACGCATGTGGCTATTGCGCTGGAGGAGGCGATCGCGGCTGTAGAGTCTATTAAGGATTGAAAAAGAGTAGGGGCGAAAAATTTTTCGCCCCTAACCAGGTGAATTGGAACTTAAATCAATCCATTGGGCAGTTCAACCCCTACAAACGTCAACTGTTGCAGTGTGAATTGACCCGTCAGAACACCCAACACTTGGTTGGTTGCCGTAATAGTCAGCACCGTACTATTGCCTTGGGTAGTCGCCGTCAGACCAGCAGGAGTCACGTTACCCGTTAAGCCAATCAGATCCGCGCCAACTTGGTAATCTTGGATGATATCCGCTTCAGCAACCGTGGCAACCGCTGTACCTGTGCGGAGGACAAACAGATCGTTACCTGCTCCACCGACTAAGGTATCCTTACCAAAATCGCCACTCAGGACATCGTTACCATCGCCACCATTGAGCAAGTCATCGCCCTGGCCGCCAAATCCGGTATCGTTACCTGCACCACCCGTAACCGTATCGTTGCCGCGATCGCCCATTAGCGAATCATCACCCAGGTCTCCACTGACCAAATCATTCCCTTGACCGCCAAACGCAGTATCATTGCCCTGGCCACCAAACACGACATCGTTACCGATGTTACCATTGATAACATCATTACCGACATTACCATTGATGAAATCATCACCATCCAACCCTAAGAGCTGATCGTTACCACCCAATCCGAGAATGGTGTCATTACCCGTTGTCCCTTGCAAGGCATCATTCTGCCCATCCGTTCCAGTAATCACTCCAGGAGTCGGGGTCGGAGTCGGTGTCGGCGTAGGACTCGGACTACTCGACGGAGGAGCCACCGGATCTCCACCACCACCAGTTCCAGGGGTTGGGGTTGGGGTGGGAGGAGTTGGAGGAGTTGGTGGGGTGGGAGGAGTTGGTGGAGTTGGTGTTGGCGTTGCAAAGGCAGTCAAAATGTCAGCACCATTGAGGTTACCCACCCTTTCAATGAAACCCGTTCCACCTGTATTAGCTGTAGTGGAGAAAAAGTTTTGAACCTCTAAATCATCATTGGCATCAAATGTCCCGTTATTATTCAAGTCAATGACTAAACTGGTGCTGGTCGTGTTGTCTACCCGAAACACCCCAATATTGCCATTAGTGGTAGTTTGACCTGGGCCAGTGGTTTCCAGAGTCGTGCTGTCAATCTCCAGAACATCTAATGTCCCACCAGCATCATCAATCTTGCTACCTTTTGCATTAGTCGTCGTCAGCTTATAGGTATCGCTTTCCAGCCCAGCTTGCAGGGTTAAATTACCCGTAGCTCCTCCGGTGATCATATCTGCTTGAGCTGAACCAATGACCCCGGTTTCGATGTTGGTAAGAGTGTAACTAATACCCGTTGCGGTTGCTGTGCCAGCAGTTAGATCAATGTTAAAGCCCACAGTAGCTTTAGCAAAGGAGATCCAGTCATTATTGTTACCCCCATCAAAGGTAGAACCGGTTCCATCTAGACCAGCAATTAGGGTATCATCACCATCTTCACCAAAAACTTGGTTAGTCCCTACTCCACCTTCTAGGTAGTCATTACCCGAACCCCCTCTGAGTTCGTCATTTCCTTCTCCACCAAGAAGGCTATCATTATCGTTTTGCCCTTCTAGCCTGTCATCTCCTGCATCCCCAAGAATCGTATCATTACCATTACCCCCTTGAAGTTTAGTATCATTATCTGCCCCCCCATCAAGGTAGTCATTACCATCACCACCTTCTAATTCATCCTGTCCCGCACCACCGAGCATGGAGTCATCATTACCTTCACCGAATAACTTGTCATTACCAGCTTGTCCGAGAAGGGTGTCGTTACCATTGCCACCAAGAAGATCATCGTCATTGTCGCCTCCATCTAGGGAGTCATTACCTTCTTGCCCTTCGAGCCTGTCATTTCCTGTACCCCCAAGGATCGTATCATTGCCATTGCCTCCTTGAAGTTTAGTATCATTGTCTGCCCCTCCATCAAGGTAGTCATTACCATCACCACCTTCTAATTCATCCTGTCCCGCACCACCGAGCATGGAGTCATCATTGCCTTCACCGAATAACTTGTCATTACCAGCTTGTCCGAGGAGAGTATCGTTACCATTGCCACCGCGAAGTTGATCGTCATTGTCACCTCCATCCAGGGAGTCATTACCTTCTTGTCCTTCGAGGTTGTCATTGCCTGCCTCTCCTAGGATAGTGTCATCTCCGTTACCTCCTTTGAGGGTCGGATCATTACCTGCTCCTCCATTAAGGTAGTCATTACCGTCACCACCGTCTAATTGATCGTCATTCTCTCCACCTAGAAGAGAGTCAGCTCCAGCTTCACCAAATAATGAATCATTACCTGCTTGTCCGAGAAGGGTGTCGTTATCATTTCCTCCTCGAAGCTCATCATTTTCCGTTCCTCCATCGAGGGAGTCATCCCCATCTTCCCCTTCGAGCTTATCACTGCCGGTATTCCCTAGAATGATGTCATTGCCAGCACCGCCTTTGAGGACTGGATCGTTGCCTTCTCCACCATCGAGGGTATCTTGACCTGCACCCCCTTCTAGGTTATCGTCTCCCGATCCGCCAAAAAGGTTATCGTTACCGTCTTCACCCTTAAGGTTATCGTTACCATTACCCCCGTCTAGAGCATCGTTACCGAGTCCACCTTCAAGGTTGTCATTACCGTCACCAGCAGTGAGAACATCTTCTCCCGCTTGACCTTTGAGGACATCATCACCATTTCCACCATTGAGAACATCGTTACCGTCGCCACCTTCAAGGTTATCGTTGTCGTTGTCCCCATTGAGAACATCATTGCCAGCGTTGCCTTTAATGTTGTCATTACCATTCTGACCGGTAAGGACATCATTGCCACTGCCTCCTGTAATATTATCGGCATCATTAGTGCCGGAGATCACAGTATCTTGTGTTTCTGTGGATGCATCAAAATCTGCCATGGGTTTAGTTCCTCCAATTGTGCCTTAAATGATTTGACTAATCAAGACGGGTCATCCGACCGCTAGATTAAGCTGGTTTGATTGTGATTTGATTTCTACAGAAATCAAGGGGTTTGCTCATTCAGCTTAAATCACTTTTTATCTTAGCTCTACATTGCCGGATCTACAGACTCATTAATTTCAATTCCAGATTATTTTTTGGGTAATGTGATAGAGCAATGTGAAGGTCAAACGGTGTATGGTAGCAAAGTTTGTAGAAATTTGCTACTTGAGTTACACACGATACAAGAGGAGTTGCGTTTTTTATTTGCGAGAAATCTATACTAGGTGAAATTTTAAGTGAGAAGGCTGAACTGAATCCATTGGGTGTTCTGGTAAACTGTTTACACTTATATAGATGTTTTTTGAGTGTTTGTACTTAAGAAGAGAGGGATAAGGCAAATTTTATGAATTAGACTAAAATCATATCATTTGTAACAAAAATTAGAGTCTGTATAGATTAGGATGGAGGTTTAAGTCCTAAAGCTGAAGGATTTTGGTGAGCGAATCCACAACATAACCTGGATAAGTGATGGAAAACTACAGAAATGATAGTTTTCTTAGTATGTTGATGGGGTGCTGTAGTTAGATGGATGATGGTGAGAATGGCAGACGATAAGCTCAATGATGTAATGTTTATGAGTTCTATGTTACGGTTGTTGGGGATTATGGCGATCGCCTCCTCGATCAGTATTCTAACTCAATCTAGGACTGTAAATAGCCACGAGATTGATCGGAAAATGACTAGGGGTAGTACCCCCTCTATCGAGTCCAGTCTACTAGAAAATCGTAGCGATCGCTCCCAAGGTCGTTTCATTGTATTCGATCGCCAGGGAATTCCTCTCCTCTTTGCCAGTTTAGGACTCAGCAGTATTATTTTGATCGCCAAGACCTTGAAGAAACACACATATCCAAGTCAAGCCAATCATCAAGATTTTAATCATATTTTATGGGAAGCAAACCCCGCTTTTTTTGTGGCCATTGGTATGGATGGAAAAGTCCAAAAGTGTAACCAAGCCATGCTGGATACTTTAGGATACACAGAAGAAGAAGCGATCGGCTTAGATTATTTATCTCACTTCGTTCCAGAAGCAGATCGGGCTGCATTATCTCCGGTTTTCAATCATCATTGTCATTCCCTAGAACCCACTTGTCATCAAAATCGCATCTTAACTAAAGAAGGTCAAGAAATTTTAGTCGAGTGGCATGGACGCTCTATTATTAATCCAGAAACCCAGAAAATTGAATATTTCTTTGGCCTAGGTATTGATATTACTGACCGTCAACGTCGAGAAACAGAAATCCATCTTCTTTATCAATTCACTAAAACAGTGAGTGAAGCTAAGAATTTCGATCAAGCTCTGTCGGTGACCATGGAGCTAATTTGTGAAACGACCGGTTGGGATATTGCGGAAGCATGGATACCTTCCACTCAAAAGTTAGAGCTGGTCTGTAGTCCAGTCTGGTATCAAAGTCAGAAAATCAATCAAGACATTTCTAAAAAAAATAAACGTTTTCGAGACATCAGTAAAAAAATAACGTTTGGCCAAAATGTAGGTTTACCTGGACGAGTTTGGTCTTCACAAAAAACAGAATGGATTTTTGATGTTTCTCAAGAGTCAGGGGAATTATTTCTGCGGAATAAAATTGCGGCGGAGTCAGGAATAAAAGCAGGATTTGGTGTCCCTATTTTAGCCAATCAAAATGTTTTAGCTGTGTTGGTTTTCTTCAGAAGACGCTCTCAAGAAAAAGACCCTAAGTTAATGGAATTAGTTGCTTCTGTGGCCATGCAACTGGGATCGGTGTTTGAGTCGAAGCAAGCGGAGGCAAAATATCGGAGCATTTTTGAGAATTCCATGGAAGGAATTTTTCAAACGACTCCGGAAGGAAAAATGATTGGTGCTAATCCAGCATTAGCTAAAATTTACGGTTATGAATCGGCCGAAGATTTGATTGAAAATATGGCAGATGTAGAGCATCAACTGTATGTTCATGCAGAGAGTCGGCAAGAGTTTAGACGGTTGTTACAAGAGAATGGATTTTTATCTCAGTTTGAAGCGGAAATTTATCGTCAAGATGGGAGTATTATTTGGATTTCAGAACGTGCTAGAGCGGTTAAAGATTCCCACGGAAAATTATTATATTATGAGGGATCGGTCGTTGATATTACAGAGCAAAAACAGCAGGAACAAAAACTTCGCTATTATGCTTCCCATGATTCGCTGACGGGGTTAATGAACCGGGCCTATTTTCTCAAAGCTTTGGCTAAGGCGAATACTCGATATTATGAAAATCCTAACTATCGGTTTGCCGTTTTATTTATTGATTTAGATGGGTTTAAGGGGATTAATGATAGTATGGGCCATTGGGTGGGGGATTTATTGCTGATTGCGATCGCCTGGACATTAAGACAATGTATTAATGAAGACGAGATGATCGCCCGATTGGGTGGGGATGAATTTACCATTCTGGTGGAAAACCAGGATCATCTCCAAGATGTGATTAATGTTGCCAACCGTATCCATGAACACCTCAAGCAACCCTTTAAGTTAGGGGGTCATGATTTGTTCATGCAGGCCAGTATTGGTATCGCCTATAACTTACCTGAGAACCAGGAAGTGGATGATGTTCTCCGAAATGCCGATATTGCCATGTATCGAGCTAAAAAACAAGGTAAAAATTGTACCGTTGTTTTTGATTGGGCTATGCGCCAAGAAGCCATGGAGCGAATGCAGATTGAAACGGATCTGCGCTTATTGCTCTATCCAGAAAATAAAACTTATTCACCCCCAGGAGAATTTTATGTCTATTATCAACCGATAGTGGCTTTAGGAACGGGGAAAATTGCTGGGTTTGAATCCTTAATCCGATGGTTTCATCCGGAAAAAGGATTTATTTCACCTGCGGTTTTTATCCCCGTTGCTGAAGAATCAGGTTTAATTGCAGCGATTGGGGAATGGGTTTTATTGGAAAGTTGTCGGCAATTAAAACAGTGGCAGGCTCAATTTAGTGATTTCTCCCGTCTTAAGATTAGTGTGAATTTATCGAGTCGTCAGTTAACATCGAGCTTATGCGATCGCATCGATCGCATCTTAGCGGAAGCTGACTTACCGGGCAAATACTTGAAGCTAGAGATTACGGAAACTGCAATTATGGAAGATCCCGAAAGTGCGATCGCCATTTTCCAGGAACTGAAAAAACGCAAAATCCAACTCTCTATTGACGATTTTGGTACGGGATATTGTTCGTTAGCGTACTTACATCGCTTTCCGATTGATACCCTGAAAGTCGATCGCTCTTTTGTGCAAAAAATGTCCCAATGGGGGGAAAATGCCGAAATTGTTCATACCATTATCGCTCTCGCTCATAGTTTAGGGATGGAAACGATTGCCGAAGGCATTGAAACCATGCCTCAGATGCAGCAACTGCGTGGCTTAAATTGCACGTTTGGTCAAGGTTACTTTTTTGCTAGACCTTTAGATGCTCAGAATGCGACTCGATTGTTGAAGGAGAAGAAACGGTTTTTACTTAATTCAAACCTGCACGTACTTTAATTCCATATTCGGACTCAAATACTTCTTTTTTGTCGTCAATGCTCCAAAGTTCTAATTCACAACGATCGTTTTCATGGGCTGGATTAAGTTTCAAGTACAATTCTTTGGTCGAAGGATTATAGTGACAAGTAAATGATTCAACGGCCCCAATTTGTCGGCGGTCTAAAGCCACCGCTAATCGTAAAAAGGGGCTGACTTGACTGACTAATTTGCGATCGCTCTTATGCATCAAGTTAGCATAGTTTTCATGCTTTTTCTTGGGGGCACTTTTACGATGATAGCGAGCAATATTGGCAATAATTTCTACTTCGTTTTCCGTGTATCCCAGTAATTCTCCATGGCGAATTAAATAATAGGAATGTTTATGATGGGCTGCATGGGAAACATAAACGCCACAGTTATGCAAAATTGTGGCGACATAGAGCAGTTCCCGTTCTGAGTTGTCCCAATAGTGGAGAATTCCTTGGGTTTGATCGAACAGATGCACGGCAAAATTAGCCATGCGCTGGCTCGATTCTAAATTAACGTGGTATTTCTGGGCGACTTTGAGGACGCTGCGATAGCGAACTTGACTTTGATATTCTAATTTATCGCCAATTAAACCATGGGAGAGCATCCAATCGACAATAATGCCTTCTCTGAGGGCACGCTCGCAAATAACCAGAGAATCCATGCCCAATAACTCCATGGCTTCCTGGAGAATTAAAGCACCGGCAATAATAATTTCTGAGCGCTTTTCCGACATGCCCGGAATGTCGGCCCGATCGCTCTCTGGCAACTTCCGCAACCGCTCAATGATTTTTTGTAAGTTTTTAAACTTTAACTCGTAACCGGTTAAGGGACTCGGTTCCATGCCTAACTCTTGCCAAGCATCGATGCAAGCTAAGGTTTCAATGGTTCCCGATGTACCCACTAACCGGGGAGTTTCGCCCGGTTGCAGATAAGTTTGTAACTCTTCAACGGCCCGTTCTAACCGTCCTCGAATATAGGCTTTGAGATAATTAAATTCGCGATCGCTAATCGGATCGGTGGTCACAAACTCCGTCGTTAATCGTACCGCTCCCACCTTCGTACTGCTCAGAGATCGCGGTTCTTGGCCATCCCCTAAAACCAACTCTGTCGATCCTCCCCCAATATCAATCAGGGTATGGGGTAGTCCCTGAAAGTCCATCCCCGAAAGCACTCCCAGATATATCCGTCGGGCTTCTTCCGGGCCAGAAATTAGATTAACTTCTAAGCCAATTTCCGATTTAATCTGTTTGAGAAAATCCCGGCCGTTGGGCGCTTCTCGCACAGCACTGGTAGCGACTGCGACAATCTGATCCACCTGTAAACTTTTAGCGATCTGTAAAAAACGGCGAAATGCGGCGATCGCCCTCTCCATGATCTCCATCTTCAGCTCCCCTGTTTTCGGGTTGCGATCGCCCAAACGCACTGTTTCCTTTTCCCGGTCAATAATCGTAAACGCGGGAAGTGTCGGATCGATACGAACCACCACCATATGCACAGAGTTCGTCCCCACATCGATCGCCGCCAACATCTGGGGCGTTTCTGGTTTGGGAAACGTCGGAGTCTGAATCAGGGTTGAGGACTGGGAGAGAGTATTAACCATGATAATGCTTTTTTGGGCCTAAGCTTTACGATCCAGGGTATCTTTAAAAGGGACTCAATTCACCCTTTCTATGATCGAACATATTGTCTTATTTCAATTTCAACCCGATACCTCACCGGAAGCGCTCTCTGCACTCCTAACCGGACTTAGGGCATTAAAAGGCAAAATCCCCCAAATTTTAGCCCTATCCTGCGGCGAAAATTTCTGCGATCGCGCCCAAGGATTTACCCATGGCTTAGTCGCTCGTTTCCAAGATACTTCTAGCCTCAAAGCCTACCAAGATCATCCCGCCCATCAAGAAGTTGTGCAAAACCTGATTAAACCAATTGCTGTTAACATTTTGGCCATGGATTACGAGATTCCAGAGGAGGGGTAGATGGGGGGATGGGGAGACACGGGGACGCGGAGACGCGGGGACACGGGGACACGGGGACGCGGAGACGCGGAGACGCGGGGACACGGGGACACGGGGACGCGGAGACGCGGAGAAACAGTCCCTCTCCCGTGGGAGAGGGATTTTCCGCAAGCGGACATGAAAGGGAGAGGGCACGATCTCCTGGGAGAGGGATTTTCCGCAAGCGGACATGAAAGGGAGAGGGCACGATCTCATGGAAGAGGGCAAAACCATGGAATTTCAACAAGTTCGGACAGCATTTCAAGAAATTTGGGGATATGACGATTTTCGCTATCCCCAAGGCGAAATCATTCAGACCTTATTGCAACAACAAGATGCTCTTGTCGTCATGCCCACCGGTGGCGGCAAATCCATCTGTTTTCAACTGCCTGCCCTCTTGCAAAATGGAGTAACCTTAGTGGTTTCTCCCTTAGTGGCACTGATGGAAAATCAGGTACAAGAACTGCGCCAACGGAACCTCAAAGCTGCCTCTGTTCATAGCGAACAGCCCACCTATATCCGCAAACAGGTCTTCCGACAACTGGAAGAGCAACAACTGAGATTACTCTATCTCTCTCCCGAAACTCTGCTGAGTCCCCCCGTTTGGGAGCGACTCTGTTTACCCAAAATTCGTATTAATGGACTAATTTTAGATGAAGCCCATTGTTTAGTCCAATGGGGGGAAAGCTTTCGCCCTGCCTATCGGAGATTGGGGGCGGTTCGTTCTGCCCTATTAAAGCATAAACCTAGGGGCACAAAACTGGCGATCGCCGCTTTTACTGCTACTGCCGATCCTCGCACCCAATCCATTCTCAAACAAGTCTTGGATCTCCAAGATCCGCAAACCTTTCTCCTTAACCCCTATCGGGACAATCTCCATTTAAGTGTTAACATTGCTTGGTCACCCAAAGGACGCAAAAAGCAGATTTTACGGGTTCTCAAACGTTCAAATGGGCAAACCGGTTTAATCTATGTTCGCACCCGCAAAGATAGCGAAATGCTCTCTCAATGGCTCCAGCAGCATCAAGTTACTACGGTGGCTTATCATGCGGGTTTAAGTCCAGAACAACGGCGAATGATTGAACATCAATGGTTTGAGGAACAAGTACAAGCCGTTGTCTGTACCTCTGCCTTTGGGATGGGCATTAATAAACCCAATGTGCGCTGGGTGATGCATTTCCATCCCCCCCTGCTCCTCTCTGAGTATATGCAAGAAGTGGGCAGAGCGGGACGAGATGGAGAACCGGCTAAAGCTATTACCTTAATTAGTGAACCGACGGGATGGCTCGATCCTGGGGATAAACAACGCCAAAATTATTTTATTAGACAAGAGCGATCGCTCCAACAACTCGCCCAAAGCCTCACCCATACCCTACCCCCCCAAGGCGATGTACGGCAGATGAGCCAATCCCATCCCCAAGCCTCCCTCGCCTTATCCGTACTCCATAGCCAAGGAAAGCTGCAATGGAACAGTCCCTTTCACTATCAAATCCTGCCCGCTCAGGACTCTAGCGCCGTAGACAACCGCCAAGGGATCAAAAAGATGGAGCGTTATTTGATCGCCTGTAGCTGTCGCTGGAAATTCCTGCTGCAAGCCTTTGGATTTAATGTAGCAGAGGATTATCGATGTTTAAACTGCGATCGCTGCCTAAGCAATATAGCGCTTCGCGCTAGGAAATAGGGCACGCAAGTTAACGATCGCCGACTTTGTATAATGGAGTCACCATAAACCCCGATGAACCACGAGTATGTTTAATTTATCTAACTTTGGCCCCTTAGATTTAGTCATTCTGCAAACGACTTCGTTTTGTAATCTCGATTGCGACTATTGTTATTTACCCGATCGCCATCTCAAAAACCAGTTTTCCCTGGATCTGATTGAACCGGTGTTTCGGCGCATTTTCGAGAGTCCGTTTGTGGGCGTTTGCTTTACAGTTTGTTGGCACGCTGGAGAACCCCTGGCTGTGCCGATTTCGTTCTATGAAACTGCCCTCGCTCAGATTGCAGAACTGGATAAAACCTTGAATAAAACCGGGTGCGAAATTGGGCAATCGGTACAAACCAACGCCACCTTAATTACTCCTGCTTGGTGCGACTTATTTAAGCGCTATAACGTACAAGTGGGCGTGAGCATTGACGGGCCCGATTTTATCCATGATGCCCATCGGAAAACTCGCACGGGACTGGGAACCCATCACAGCACTATGCGCGGAATTCGCCACCTGCAAGAACAGGATGTGCCGTTTAATATTATCACTGTGATTACGGAAGATTCCCTTGACTATGCCGATGAAATGTTTGAATTTTTCATGGATCATGGTCTCACGGATGTGGGCTTTAATATCGAAGAATTAGAGGGGGTACACCAGTCCTCATCCCTCGCCAATACGGAGGCTAGAAAGCGCTACAAGGCGTTTATTCAAAGATTTTGGGATTTGACGGCCCAAAGCGGTGGAGCCTTGAAGCTGCGGGAATTTGAGCGGATTTGTAGTTTGATTTATAATGGCGATCGCATCCCTCGCAGTGGCTTAACCACCCCCTTTGTGATTCTCAACGTCGATCATCAGGGCAATTTTTCCACCTTCGATCCAGAATTGTTAGCGATTAAAACCGCAGAATACGGGGATTTTATCCTCGGCAATGTCCTCACGGATAGTTTAGAATCCGTGTGCCAGAGCGAAAAGTTTCAGCGCATTTATGGCGATATTACGGCTGGGGTTGAACTTTGCCAACAAACTTGTGATTATTATGGCTTGTGTGGCGGTGGTTCTGCCAGTAACAAATATTGGGAAAATGGAACCTTTCGCTCCTCGCAAACCATGGCCTGTCAATATTATGAACAAGCGATCGCGGATTTAGTGGTTGAGCGCTTAGAAGACTCTTTAGGACTGACCCATGTCTGATTTTCATCCCGTATTTTGGCAGATTCACAGTGACCTTCCCAGACAAGGCCCTGGTAATTTTGAAGCCACGAAACAGGCCTTTTCTCATGTGAAGGGTTTACCCGACTCTCCCCAAATTCTAGATGTTGGCTGCGGCCCGGGACAGCAGACTGTTGATTTAGCGACCCTAAGCAATGGAAATATTACTGCGGTTGATTTCTATCAACCCTATCTCGATGAGCTGAAACAAAGATTTGAGGCTCAGGGATGGACAGAGCGCCTAAAAGTCGTCTGTGCAGATATGGCCGACTTGCCCTTGGCAGCGCAGTCTTTCGATCTGATTTGGTCAGAAGGGGCAATTTATATTATGGGGTTCGATCGCGGCTTAAACAAGTGGCGATCGCTCCTCAAACCCGGAGGATACATCGCACTCAGCGAACTCAGTTGGCTAAAACCCAATCCCCCCGAACCCGTGCAGCAATTTTGGCAAGAAGGGTATCCCTCCATGAGAACCCTAGAGGAAAATCGAGCCGCCATGGAAACGGCTGGTTATACCCTGGTTGATACGTTTAGCTTACCCGAAAGTGCCTGGTGGACGGACTATTACACCCCCCTAGAGAACAAAATCAATCAGCTTAAAATAGAGTATGAACAGGACTCAGGAGCAATGGAAATTCTAGAAGCTGAACAACAAGAAATCGATCTCTATCGCCATTACAGTCAATATTATGGCTACGTTTTTTATATTGGCCAAATCCAAGAGAATTAAACCAAACCAATATCAACTGGAATAATGGCTGGAATCACTTCCTCTGGCGTTACACCATTGATAATGCCTAAAACTTGATTGGTTTGAGTAATTTTAATAATCGTCGTATTGTTCAAACTCTCTAAGGTGACATCAGCTAAACTGAGTCCTCCCGTCAGACCAATAAAGTCGATTCCCAGTTGGAAGTCTCCGACAATATCGGCTGAAGGAATATCATTGGCTGCCGATCCAGTGCGCAGCACAAATAGATCTATTCCCTCTCCACCAAAAAGGATGTCTTTACCCAAGTCACCACTGAGGGTATCGTTGCCTTGATTTCCATAAAGGGTGTCTTCTTGTTGTCCACCAAAGAGGATATCATTACCGGCTCCACCAGAGAGAATGTCTCGATGTTGGTTTCCGAGCAGGGAGTCGTTATCGAGGTCACCGAAAAGCACATCATTATCGCGATCGCCATTTAAGGTATCGTCCTGCTTGCCACCATACAAGACATCATTTTGTTGTCCCCCATGTATCCAGTCGGCTTCTGTACCACCGTAGAGGGTATCATTATCTTGATTTCCCAGGAGATAGTCACTACCGCGATCGCCCGATACAATATCATTACCGCGATCGCCGCTTACCAGATCGCTATCTCGTCCTCCCCAGGCCCAATCATCCTCCTGTCCGGCATAGATGGTATCCTGTTCCGTGCCGCCAAACATAAAGTCGCTGCCCAGGTTACCATACATGGTATCGCTACCGCGATCGCCTGAGACCACATCCCGACCGCGATCGCCAAACATAGAGTCCTCGTTTTGTCCGCCAAACATGAGGTCGGTTTGTTGTCCTCCATGCATGGTATCGTTGCCACGCCCACCGAAGAGCATGTCATAACAGAGGTTGCCCATCAGGGAGTCATTGCCGTCATCGCCAGAGATCGTATCATTGTGGCGATCGCCAAACACCGTATCCTCATCTTGGCCGCCGAACACCACATCATGGCCTTGTCCTGCGTGAATAACATCCCGGTTTTGGTCGCCATAGATCCAATCTCGGTGCATTCCTCCCATCAGGGAGTCATTGCCCAAATTACCCCGTACCGTATCGTTCCCTAAGTCTCCAAAGACCGTATCCGGGTGTTGACCCCCAAAGAGGATATCCCAACCTCGACCGCCGTGAATGGTGTCGCTATTGAGACCCCCAAAGATAATATCCTGGTTGAAATGGCCCATCAGGGAATCATAGCCTTCTTCCCCAAACACCCAATCATTATCGCGATCGCCGATGGCCGTATCATTGCCCAATCCGCCCAACAGCCAATCATTCTGCTGACCGCCAAACTGAATATCATCACCCGGGCCGCCAAAGACCGTATCATTATCTTGGTCGCCCAACAGCAGATCGTCACCTTCCTGACCCAAAAGAATATCGTGATATCTGCCACCATAGGCCGTATCATTACCCGTTCCCGCAAACACCGTATCATCCCCTTGATAAGCCATGATCAAGTCATAACCACCATAGCCATAGACCCGGTTATTTACATGATCGGCTCGCAGCAGTTCCGCTTGCTCGGTTCCGAAAAAGTCTTGTTCGGCGATCGTATAATTCACCCGCGCTGTCGAAGCAGCATAAAACTCTGGAGGCTGATCGAGACAATCCAAATGGGAACCTAGACCTAAAATCGCCCCCCAGTCAAATCCCAGAAACGATAGAGTTGAAGAAGTTTCGATCGCTTGGGAAACCGTTTGATTCACCCCTGGGGTTGGCAAAATCCCAGGTACAATAAATGGCGGCACACCTCCATCCGGTTGAGGTGTTCCCCCTCCTGTTTGTCCCACCACTGGCAACGTAATCACCCCAGGAACCCGGCTCACATTGCCCCGTTCATCCGTGGTTATAAACGTAAACGTCGCATCTCCGGTAAAATTCGGATTAGGCACAAACGTCAGTTGGCTCGCTTGCTCTGGAGTCAGCAATTGTCCTGCCACTACCGGTTCACCATTAAGGAATAAGGTTCCCTGTTCTGGAGTCGGTGGACTTTGAATCGTAAAGAACGAAACAATTCCATCCGGGTCTGAACCCGTCAGAGTTGGTACAGAAGCGGGTTCGCTAGTGCCCTGAGCAATCGGTTCACTGGTGGCTGGATTCGCCACTGGGGGAGCTGTCGGCCCTGCCCCGATAATGGGGATGGTAACCGTTGCTAGATCGCTCTCGTTACCCTCATTATCAATCGCCGTAAATGTAAATTGAGCATCTCCCGTGTAGTTAGGATTCGGGTCAAAGACCAGTTGCGCCGCTTGCTCTGGAGTAAAGGTTTGTCCCGGTTTTACCGGTTCCCCTTTGTAAAACAGAGTTCCCTGCTCTGGGGGAATGATGGTGTTAACTTTCAGGAAAGCCACATTTCCATCGGGGTCAGTTCCCAGGAGGCTGGTGACGGGACTCGGTGTATTATTGGGAACAGGATTATTCGGAGTTGAAGAGGCGATCGGGGGAAGTCCATCTGTTGCCCCTTGAATCGGTAAAGTAACCGTCGCTGGAGTCAGATCTCTATTCCCCTTAGTATCCGTCACCGTATACTCAAACGTCGCATCCCCCGTAAACCCAGGAGTCGGATCAAAAATCAACTGCCCAGCCTGCTGTGGCGTAAACTGTTGTCCAGCCTTCACCGGCTCCCCATTATAGAACAACGTCCCTTCCCCTGGACGTGGCAGGCTAGTCACCGTAAAGAACGAAACATCCCCATCCGGGTCAGTCCCGATAAACGTCGGCACTGGAGAAGGCTCATCATTCGGACGCACCGGCCCACTCCTATCCACCGCCTCTGGTGGTAAAGTAGTTGTTGCCGCTTCAATCGGTAGCGTCACCGTCGCTGGCGTGGGGTCAGTATTACCCGCCTCATCTGTTGTCGTATAGTTAAACGTCGCATCCCCAGTAAAGTTCGGGTTAGGATCAAACACCAGTTGCCCTGCTTGCTCTGGCGTAAACGTATCACCCGGTTTAACCAGTTCTCCATTATAAAACAGAGTTCCCTGCTCAGGAGTCGGCACACTCGTTACCGTAAAGAACGAAACATCACCATCCGGGTCAGTTCCCGTCAAAGTAGGAACCGGACTCGGCTCATCATTCGGACGC
>NZ_JAQPOK010000162.1 GCF_030068445.1 Roseofilum halophilum BLCC-M91
GATGTTATGAGGTACAGTTATCGAAATTTTAAGGGTTGAGTGCCTTCCCATGAAAAGCCTGAAAAATGGGGATTATAGCGTGAAAAATGGTTTTCCCATTACCAATTACCCATTACCCATTACCGCGCGAAGCGCTGTATATCAAATCCGCTTGTTTCGGACTGCGTCCGAAATTAAAAACCTAAATTAAAAACCTAGGGAGCAAGATGCTCCCACTCCAGTAATATCAACCGATTGAGGGAGTGTAGGCATCTTGCCCGGTAGTTATCCCAATTGAAATGATCCATTGGCCTAGGTTGCTCGGTACAATGAACAACGACTTCATCGTTGATAAAGATTCCATGCGATCGCAGTATTCTCCCCGTCGAACCAAGATTGTTGCTACCATTGGCCCAGCTACCAGCAGTGCAGATGTGCTTCGCCAGTTGATTTTAGCAGGAGCAACCACCCTCAGACTGAATTTTTCCCACGGCAGCCACGAAGATCATCAGCGCAATATCCGTCTGATCCGTCAAGTCTCCTTTGAGCTGAATCAGCCGGTGGGCATTTTACAGGACTTACAGGGGCCGAAAATTCGGTTGGGGAAATTCGAGCAAGGGTCGGTGGTGCTGAAAAGGGGAGATATGTTCACCCTGACGAGCGATCGCATGTTGGGAACACAAGAGATTAGTTTTGTCAGCTACGATCGCCTGGCCGAAGAAGTCCCCGTTGGGTCAACCATTCTCCTCGATGATGGTCGGGTAGAGATGAAAGTCGAAAAGATCGATCGCAATACTCATCAACTCCACTGTCGGGTGATCGTTCCGGGAACTCTCTCCAACAACAAAGGGGTTAACTTTCCGGGGGTCTATCTCTCCGTTAAAGCCTTAACTGATAAAGACCGAGTCGATCTCGCTTTTGGTTTAGATCAGGGCGTAGACTGGATCGCCCTCTCCTTTGTCCGTAACCCCCAAGACGTTCTCGAAATTAAGGAAATCATCTCCAATGCGGGCAAACAAGTGCCGGTGATCGTCAAAATCGAAAAACACGAGGCGATCGAACAAATGGACGCAATTCTGAGCCTATCTGATGGAGCCATGGTCGCTCGCGGAGATCTGGGAGTAGAAGTCCCTGCCGAAGACGTGCCCATGCTTCAAAAACGGCTGATCGCCACCGCTAATCGTCTTGGTATTCCCGTGATCACCGCCACCCAAATGCTCGATAGTATGGTCAACTCTCCCCGCGCCACCCGTGCAGAAATTTCCGATGTGGCCAACGCCATCCTCGATGGAACCGATGCGGTGATGCTCTCCAACGAAACCGCCGTCGGTAAATTCCCCGTGGAAGCCGTAGCTACTATGTCCCGCATTGCCCAACGGATCGAACAAGAACCCCATACCCGTAACGCGGATACCAATGGTCGTCAGTCCATTCCCAGCGCCATTTCCCAAGGGGTCAGCCGCATTGCCGAACAGCTCAATGCCGGGGCTATTATGACCCTCACAAAAAGTGGGGCAACGGCCCGCAATGTATCTAAGTTTCGGCCCATCGCTCCCATTTTAGCGATTACCCCACAAGTGTCTGTGGCCCGGCGTTTGCAGTTGGTTTGGGGAGTAGACACCCTCCTCGTTCTGGATTTACCCTCCATGAATCAGACTTTTGAAGCGGCGATTAATGCCGCTCAAGAGCAACATTTACTCCAGGAAGGCGATTTAGTGGTGATGACAGCAGGAACGTTAACCGGAGTATCGGGTTCAACGGATTTAATAAAAGTGCAAATTGTGACGGCGGTATTAGGCAAAGGAACGGGTATTGGCCAAGGCTTAGTTAGCGGTCGAGCCAGAATTGCCCATAATGGGTTAGAGGCGACCCATTTTCATCCCGGTGATATCTTAGTTGCCCCAGAAACGGGAGCTGATTTTATTGAAGCGATTCGGAAAGCGGGGGGAATTATTGTGGAAATAGATAGCACCACATCCCATGCGGCGATTATTGGCTTGCGCTTAGGCATTCCGGTAATTGTGGGGGTCGATCGAGCGACAGAGGTGATCCGCGATGGAGAGTTTGTGACGTTGGATATGGGGCGGGGTTTAGTCTATTCTGGGTCATCAAGAATGTAATTAACCTGAGATGGCAAAGGATATTTTTCACGAACAAGTTAAGAGGGGATTGGAAAAAGAAGGCTGGACGGTGACTGACGACCCGTTGTTTTTGAAGTGGGGAAATACAACAACCTATATTTAATGATTTACAATCCAGAGGAGGAGGTAATTCAACAATGGCTACCTTAGAACATTTACGCAGTGCAGTCATTCAAATATTGGAAGAATTACACCACTATAATACTTCTCGTCAAGAAAAAGATGTTTTTTCGGAAATCATTTTGGATAAGGAACGAGATCATTATCTGTTGTTAGATGTGGGTTGGAATAGTTCTTGAAACGGTGATGTTCCTAAGAGTCTGAGGGGCAAAATTGAGTGACAATCTGATTTTGAAGACTTTGAACGGATTCTGAGGGCTGATCAACAGCGTAAATATATTTGAGCATATCGGATACAAGCTCTTGTTCTCCCAGATAAAGGGCTTGAGTGAGCGCAATATCGGTAGGGGTTGCGCCTTCGCGAGTTAGTTGGGTGGAAATGGCTTGCACTTGGTTGTCAATCGATAGCCGTTCTGCACCGTCTAAAATTTGAAAGGTGGCTTGCATGTAGGGACGATCGCTCACGACTTGCCAAATATAGGCAACTCCGGGTTGCAGGGGGGGAGCATCGGGGGGATAAATGATAAAGTTTTGAGCCGCAGGAATGGCAGATTCCCAGATGATTTCTTCGGTATCGTCTCGTAAAACTTGAATGGATTGAATCACGAGATCGTCGGTTTTGGGATGCCAAAGGAAGAGGGGGCGATCGCTCCAAATCACTTCTGGTTCTAACCATGTTAGGACTTCTAAATCGGTATCGCGGGTAGGAGAAATGGCACAAATTAACTCAACGCCACTACCCGATCGCGATCCCCCTTCTCCTTCATCTGCGGGGGGATTTAATTCGATCAAGTTACGCAGTTTTTCTGTAATCTCTGGGCTTTGGGCGGAACTGGCCATCCCATGGGTTACCATGAGTCCAGCACCGATCAAGCTCAGTAAACCCATGCGAGCGTATTGCACCATTGTAGCCATGACGAGTATTCCTTATTCTCGGTTGTGGATAGTCTGTGAGAGGACAAATCCCCATACCATGATTGTAGGAAAAAACCAGGGTAAGAGGATTGCCAGGGAAACATATGCTTGTAGTGAGAGCAATCCGTAAACGATTGTTCCGATGGAGAGGGCGATCGCCGTTCGACGAACACGATAACGAGTCAAACCCACCATTAACGTGAGTCCTTTCGCCAACACAGCAGCCATCAGAGTCACCCACAGATCGGGAATGGGAACCACTAACCGATTTTTCAGCAGATGATCGAGCATATACCCATGTACCTCTCCTCCCGTGAGCAAATTCTGGTTTGTCCAATATTCAAACGCAGCCGGAGGAGGGCTAAGATTATCACCACCGGGGGTAATTCCCGCTTCATCATAGCCTCCCGGCGCAATAATCACGACGGCATCAGCTAGGGTTTCTGGGGTGGGGGGAGGTTGACAATAATGATCGTCCCGATTTTGCCCGTAGTCAGATTGTTCTAAAAGCTGCCAAGCCGTAAGACAGGAATAGACTTGGGAAGGGGGGAGAGAGTAATCAATAATCGGATGTAACCACATTTGCTTGAGAGGATAGGAAAATGCAGTAATAGGGGAAGTTTGGGCAGTTGCGGGGAGGGGATTGGGGTACTGAGACAGATAGGATAAAATTTGTTGCTCGAAGTTTTGCTGACTGTTGAGATCGGGTTGGGGTGGGTTGCGATCGCCATAGATCGTGAAAGAATGGGAGAGAGCCAGGAGATAGGAAAAGGGCAAGGGAATAGCGGGAGTTTGGGGAATATGCAATTGCATGTAGCCCTGTTTAAAGATGTTGAGTCGTCCCTGTAAACTCCAATTGGGATCGGCTATTTCAGGCAAGACACCGATCCAGCCTTGGCGCGGATCGCGTTTGCTGACGAAGGTAAACCAAGTTTGCCGATCTTGAACGGCAGTTTGTAGGGTTTGAGACAAGATGGTGTCGCTGCTGCCATTGCCTAGGTTCTGATGGGGGCGATCGAGGAGATAATCGATACCAATAACGTTGACGTTGAGTTCCGTCAGTCGCTCGATCAGTTGTGCGAGATAGGTGCGATTCATGGGAACTGGGCTAGAAATTCCGGCTTTAGCGATCGATTGATTGTCGATTTGGATCAATACCACGGATGGGTTGGGAGTGGGTTCGATTTGTTGGGTGAGGTGACGATAGCGTGCTTGTATTCCCATGCGCTGATTCAGGAGCCAAGTTTGCAGGGGAAAGAGACAACTGAGGGTGGTAAAGGTGGCTAATGTAGCAGTTTCCCATCGGTTGGGTATCCATTGTTTCAGGTGTTCTTGCCAGCCAAAGGGTTGAAGGTGAAAGAGTTCTGCTTCTGGGTGGGTGAAGAGGGAGGGAACGAGGTAGGCGCTGGGATAGGTGAGGCGTTTTTCCTGTTGTTTGAGGTAGTGGGAGGCTTGGAATAAGGCTTGATAAACGGTGTCAAATTGGGTGAGGTGTTTGATAAATTGGAGCAGGAATTCTTGGGCGACGCGGTTGTGAATAGGTTCGCGCATGACGGCAACTTGATTTAAGCCCAGGTTGATCAGGGATTGGGCGATCGCCAAACCGCTACAGGAGTTGAAAATGGCAAATTGTAAGCCTCTAGTTTTTGCCAGATGCAGGGATTCGCTGATGTCGTGAATGGAGAGGGAAACCCCTGGGGCGATCGCCAATTCCCCGCCAGTTAAGGCAGTTTCGTTGCTATGTCCAGCAAAAAAGAGAACATCCCATCCCCGTGGATCGGCGATCGCCTGACAAATCTCATGTTTGAGGTGCTGAATATCCTCTTTTCCCGTCCATCCCACAAACTCCACCGTAGCCAGTCGAGACAGGGAAGTAACCGCCGTGCGATCGCCTTCAAATTCCAATCCCGTATCATCCCCTAAAATCGCCAATACCCTCGCTTTTCTGCGCCGAGGATAAACCGGTTCATGGGCAATATTTCCCGGAGTTCGCACCAAACAAATCGAATTAGCTGCCCCTAAATCCGTACCAATTTCCCACGTTTCCCAAGGCAACCTCGCCAAATCTAAGGGCGTACAAGTCAAGCATACCATCAGGGGTTGAGAACACTTCACCGCCGTCGTTGCCAACTGTCGGCGAATCGCGACTAACTCCGGAGAGAGCAACCAATAATGAAATTGATCCAGTAATTCCGCCTCCGCTTGTACCAACAAAGAGCGCCAATCTTCCGACGGTTTAGACACCTGTCCCCGCTTAACAACCTTGCCCCGCAATTGCCGATAAAACTGTAAATAAGTTTCTTGCCATCGTTGATAACTCTCGGACAAATTCGCCGGATAAGGTAATTCCGTCGATAGAGTTTGTCCTTCTCCCCAAGTCAGCTCAAAGTCACAAACTTGGTTCACTTGTCGGACGCGCAGTTTATAGACTTGGGAAAACATGAATTCAATTAACAATTAACAATTAACAATTAACAATTAACAATTACTCCCTCCGCTTCCCTCTAGGGGTAGCTCAATAATAAACTCAGTTCCCTCTCCTGGAATTGAATGACACTTCAATTTTCCTCCACAGCGATCCACAATAATAGAATAACTGATCGACAAGCCCAAACCCGTTCCACTCCCTACTGGCTTAGTCGTAAAAAAGGGATCAAAAATCTTGTTCTTAACCTCCTCACTCATGCCACACCCATTATCCGAAATAGTGATTTTGACTGAAGAGCGATCGCCACATTCTGTTTTTAACACAATTTGCGGAAGTTTAGCATTCTCCGTATCCTGTCTTAACTCATCCAACGCATAAATCGCATTATCAATCAAGCTTAAAAACACCTGATTTAATTGACTCGGATCGCAGATAATCCAAGGCAAATCCGCATAGTTTTCAACAAGATAAATTTCTCTTTTTAGAATTTTACCTTCTTGAATCTGCTCTTGCATCTTATGTTGTAAAATCAACAAAGTTGATTCTATATTTTCATGAAGATTGACTTTTTTGATCCCTGTTTCATCCAACCGAGAAAACGTTCTGAGTCCTCGAACAATTACACTGATTCGTTCTGCTCCTGCCTTAATTGAAGTTAATAAATGTAGGAAATCTTGAGCTAAAAAATCAAAATCTATATCAGACAAAGCTGCGGCAATATTATCCGTTTGACTTGGATATTCTTTTTGATAGATATCAATCAAGTATAACAAGTCATCCACATAATGAATCGCCGGTTCAATATTCGCATAAATAAAATTGACTGGATTGTTAAACTCATGGGCAATACCCGCCACCATTTGCCCTAAACTCGACATTTTTTCTGACTGGATGAGTTGAGATTCAGTCAAGTAAAGTTTTTCTAACGTCTCTTCCAACTCTTCTACTTTTATTTTTAACGCCTCATCCCTATTTTTTAATTTTTTTGCCATACGATTAAAGGACTTAGACAACCGGTCTAACTCATCATTATAAAGCACAGGTAACTTAACCCATAAATCATCATTAGCCAATTGTTCAGTTGCTTTCGTGACTGAGCGAATCCGAAGAGCTATTAAGCTAGAAACAAAATAACCCACAAGTATGGCAATCACCGATCCTACCAAACAAAATACAACCAGTCCAATTAAAAAATTTCGTTTAGCTTTTTCTAAAGAATCTAGAGGAGCAAGAATGACCAATTGTAATTGAGACTGATTAATTCCTGAGATAGGAACTGTCCTCCCTAGGTAAGAGCGATCGCCAATTTTTACGATCGACTGATGAAAATTATTTACGGAGTTTTCCGAAGGAGGGAGCCAGACAAAATTTTCAGCTCCTAATAAACTAGAAGCAATAATTTTATTGTTTTGGAAGACAACTATTGATTCATTGATTTGTTCAGTCAAACCATTTAAAAAATTATAATTCATCACACGCCCAATAATCACTCCACCAATTATTCCTTGATTAGATTTGATCGGGGCAGTGCTAATTAAAATCGATCGATCGTTTTCGTTTTCATTTTCGTTTTCTGCATTTATTATTGTGGAAATGCTGACTCCATTCATGGACTGTGAAACCGGCATTTCATTGTTAATTTTAGAGTCGCTAAGACTATTAAGTTTTAAATTAACTAATGATTTCCCTCCAACATCAATAACTTGAACGAGATCGAGTTCTAATAAAAGCTTTAAGGGTAATAAATGTTGTAGCAATATGGTTGTGTTAGCATCTTCAACTCCTTGACGCACTTTTTCTGATTCGACAGCAAGTTTGGTATTTAAACGCAATTTTTCAGTTTCATTGTGGAATTGCTGTAGCATCAATGCTGATACACTTTGCAGTTCTGCCAGTTGCCTTTTTTCTAAGTGTTTTAAAAAGTAATAACCAATACCAACTGTCCCCAAAATCCATAATCCTAGGAAGACACAAACAAATGGAACACTGATTTTCTGCTGTAACGGTAACTTTGAGTACGTTCTAAACAGTAAATTTTTTGTCCAAAAGTTGGAGGGGTTTTCACTGGCAATCATTGCAAAAAGGGGGAGTTGGGAGATTTGAGGGTGACTCTAGTTATCAGTATAGCGCTACTGATCTTTCTTTTCTATCGGTAATCAATACGTTTATACTTAAAGCCTTCCATTGGGTTGCCTCCTGCACAATTTCCTATGGGGATTGAGATTCAGCGTTAAAGAACACATATCCATTAGATTTCAAGATTTCTTGAGCTTCTGGAGTCGATATAAAATTAATAAAATCTTCAGTTGCTGGTTGGACTCGATCTGGGAAAACAATCCCAATGATTTGAATCATCTTATAGTTGCCATTCTGAATATTATCTATAGTGGGAGCAATCCGATCCAGCGTGAGAATTGTGACGGGAAATTCTTTCAGTTTTTGGGATTGGGCAATGACACCAATGCTGTAAGGTATAATGGCGACTCCTTCTAAGACTTCCTCATCCTCTTCAAATAAGATGGCTTGGGGTTTTATTTTCAGGTCTTGTCCTAAATAATGTTTTCGTAACAGTTGTTTGTCGGTTTCGTCTTCGGGGATATCGATAATTACAATTTCGCCGTCTACACTGCCCAATTGTTTCCAATTGGTAATTAGACCACTGTAGATCTGTTTAATGGCATCACTGCTTAAGTTGTTGAGGTCTTTTACCTGTTGATTGACAATCAAGACTAATGGATTGCGAACCAAGGGCAGATACTGAAGGGCTTCTTTTTTTTCTGCGGGGGTTAGAGGTCTACTAATTGCTCCAATATCAATTACATTATCTCGCAGGCTACTGAGTCCGCCACGACTTTGACTACTGGGCATAAAGACAATTTCAACATTGTCTTGCTGTTGCTCGTAAGCGTCTGCCAAGAGTTCTAAAAGGGGATAGGCTTCGGAAGACCCCCCGATTTTGATGGTACTCTGGGAAGATAAAGGGCGATCGCCATCAGGGACATTAGCCGTACAGCTCATTAACATGGCTCCAACGATGATGCCGATCCATCCGATCTTAACGCTCTTGAGCTGCATACCCTATATCCATGGCGTGACTGATGACTAACAGGGGTGATCTATAGCTAGTCTAAATGAGTTGTACAACGGGAAATGCCCTCTCCCTATATCCCTCTCCCACTCCGAGAGGGACTTTTCCCCCTTCTCCTGCGGGAGAAGGGGGCAGGGGGATGAGGGGCAGTTATTACACAACTCATTTAGGTTTGCTATAGGGAGACTTTTCCCCAAGGGAAGGCAAACGGAGGCAAGCTAATCGCTGTTCCTAGGGATGAGAATAAGGTTACCACAAATTTCTCGTCATAGGTTCCAATCACTTGGGTAAACAGATAGGTACTGGGATGATCGAGGTTCACTTTCTCTTCGACTAAAATACCGGTTTGGTCGCTAATTCGCCAACCGAGGTCTGAGTTTAAGGGTTGTCTGGAACTACTGCCTAAAATCAATAATAAAGTCCAACTGTCTTCGTAGGATAAACACCAGGTAATGGCATAGAGTCTGACTCCTAATCCTAAGTTTAAATCCTGATAAGCACGACCGGCATCTGAAGGGACGCTCACGCCTGTTTCTTGATAAATTTGGGTGAGCAAGGTGCTTAAATCTGTGGCTGGAGAGAGGGGTAAATGGCGACGGAAGGCGGTGGCGGGAATGAGTTGCCATCCCCCCTCATGTCCCTGGTTTTGTAGGTCTTCTACTTCATTTTGCAGCCATTTGGTGACATCAATGGCGGGTTGAATGAGTAGGGTGAGAAGGTCGCCGAGGTATTTGTTTAGGGTTTCTGGTTGTTCTTCAGGTTTGGGTTCTAACCATTGCAGTAATTCGGGATAGAGCCAGAGCGCTATGCTTTCTTCCCAGGTTAAAATTTGCCAGAGGGGACGATGTTTAATTTGAGGTAGATGCTCTTGTAAGTGTGGTTTATAGGAATGTAAGGTCGAAGGATCTAGTGGTGTTTCTAGGGTTTTAATGGCTGCTGGAGATAAACATTGTAGGGTTAAGAGGAGGTCATCTAAATTGGGATGGAATTGGGCAATGGGGAGATAATAATTCCAATCTGGACTGGGGTGAATTTGGGCGGTTCGGGCAGTTAGTTGGGGGAAGTTGAGAAATCCGCGAATGGCGATCGCCTCTAAGTCTTCATCTAAGCTAACAATAATATACAGTTGATCCGTAAACTCCGCTAACTCAACGGCCACTCTGGGCACGGCAACTTCCTCCTCACTCCAGGATATCGTGGGCAAAAGACAAACCTTAAACCCATTAACGGGTAGATGAAAGATGGCGTTGAGATGCTGACTATAGAGGCGATTCAGCACGCGCAGGGGATCGGGATCTAAGGCTAAGGTGGGTTCGCGATCGCCTAACCAACCATAAAAGCCCAGAATGGCCAAAGCTTGAGTATAATTTGACCAGTTGTCAGCAAAGGGTTTAGCCGCTTCATCGTCTGTTTCCGTCAGCACAAACGGCTCCAAACTGGGGGAAAGTTCAACCGAGCGATCGGAAAAGTCCAGGGGAGAAAGGGTAGAGTTGGTCATAGTTCACTCCAATTGAGTTTTAACATAGTGACAAATAGACTGGGTAAGTTGACTGGGAACTGTCGGACGTTGGTTACAACTGGCTTCTCGGATGGCTTCGTCTAAGGTTGATTGCACTTGTTCATCTAAAATGGCGTAAATTTTAGCCGCCACTTGAGACAAGTGTTCGGGATCGACATAAGCTTGAGCGAGGTTGAAAACGCGATCGCCGAGTAACTGTAACGTCCATCGACCAATATCGGCCCGCAGTCGTTTAAGCTGAAGTAGGCGACTCACTCTGGGTTGATCTCCTAACTCTAACTGTTGGGCAATCTCACCCATGGATATTCCCTGACAGTGGAACAAGTACAACCCGTTTAGAAAGAGCGCTTGTTTTTGTTTGGTTTTGAGCCTTTGTTTTTCGGTTTTTCCAGTGTCATAGCTTTGTAAGCGAGTGTTAATCACTTGGGCGATCGCCCCTTGCAAGGCTTCTTGAAATTCTTGATAATAGCGATCGAGGAATTCTGACTGCTCTGGAGGATCGACCGGAGGAGTTAATTCTAGAGTTGGCAGTTGCACAGAAGGGGGTAGAATCCCACCCCTAGCTTGAATCCGCGCTACCCGCATGACTCCGGCTAAATATTTGAGCTGCTTTAAGACTTGTTGGGGTGAGAGCTTCAGCGCAGCCGCAATTTCCTCCAATTGAGCATCTGTTGGCTCTGGAAAGCGGCGCTTCGTGCCCTCAGAGCGCTGTTGTAACAAGTCTTTTCGATACACTTGGTGATACTGCTCTAACAGCTCCGTTGCTTCTTGGATCTCCTGCTGTGTTGCCTGTTGTTGCTGTAAAACTGCCGTCAGTTTTCCCAAAGATGTGCGGTTAAGAATCAACCAATCTGTGACTTGTTCAATGCCACGATCGAGCAGAAAACGCTTCACTAGGCGATCGCTCTTAAATAACCTCGCACTCCAAGCCGAAAGCGTGCTTTTACTGGGATCAAACGTTTCTAAGATGCGATCGACTAAACCCGGATTAGAGCCATGAAAAACCGGACTCGGAGACTCAGAGAGAACAAACGGCAACAGTTCCCGATGGGTAAAATCATGAGTCGCCCCAAAACGCTGCTCTAAGTCCACACAAACCTGTTTGATCTGATTAGAAATAAAACAGCGCAAACACCGCTCGGCAGGGCTTACAGACGGGTCTGAATCCCGATTCCATTGGTGAAGTTGCTGTTGGATCTGTGGGTGAGGAAAAGGAGTTTGTGAGAGCAGAGCCGAAAACCGATCCTGAAAAAAATCATGAGCAATCTCGTCTTCAACCCGTTGCCCTGTACCAAACGCATTCACTCTTACCCAAATCCAGTAGGGGGATACATTACTCATCGGTCTCATCCAACCAGGTTTTCCTCTAACCAACAAGAGGGTTCTTGTCCATTATTAACGATCCTCTATGAATGATTGATCTTGTCAGGTTTTATCTGCAAGGTTTGAAAGGTTATGTTATATCATTTTCATAGTTCGCCTACCCTCTTCCCTTTCTATCTTTATGAACCGTTCTAAATTTGTGGCGATTCTCACGGGAGCTATTTCCTTACTTTTGGCGATCGCCTACCTGATTATGGTACAACTGCTTGACTTCCGAGGAGAAATGGTTCCCGCCCCTCCCCTCTCTAGCCAGTATGCCCCCTCGATCGCTATTCTGGATATCTCTTGATCATGCGTACCGTTGCCGAAATCAATGATAAAATTCGCCGCCAAGAAGCGGTGGTCGTTACCGTAGAAGAACTGAAAGCTAGAGTGGCAGAAAGTACGGTTTCTGAAGTGGCTAAACAGGTCGATGTGATTACCACGGGAACTTTTGAGACCATGGAATCCTCCGGAGCGATCGTCAACTTGGGACAAACCGATCCACCCATGAAAATCCGTCAATGCTGGATTGATGGCGTGCCTGCCTACTCTGGATTTGGAGCGGTAGACCTCTATTTGGGTGCAACTCAAATGGCAGAAACACGAGAAGGCGAAACCCTCAAAGATCGGGGGGGCGGCCAGGTGATCGAAGATTTAATTGCTGGAAAATCCTTACCCCTACGGGCCCTGGGACAAGGTACAGATTGCTACCCTAGAGAATCCTTTGAAACGACCATTAGCAAGGAAACCATTAACCAATTTTATCTCTATAATCCTCGCAATCTGTACCAAAACTTTATCGTCGGAGTCAATGGGGGCGATCGCACCCTCTATACCTACCTAGGGCCCCTACTGCCCCGTCTCGGTAACGCCGTATATGCCAATACCGGGGCCCTCTCTCCCCTGCTCAACGACCCAGACTTAAGCTGGATTGGCATTGGCACGAGGATTTTTATCGGAGGTGCGATCGGCTATATTAGCTGGGAAGGAACCCAACACTTTCCCCGACAAAAACGCCTTCCTAACCGTACCCCCATTGGCCCTGCTGCCACTCTCTCCCTGATCGGAGATGCCAAACAGATGAGTCGAGAATGGGTAAGAGGCTGTTACTTCAAAAATTATGGCCCCTCCCTGATGTTAGGCGTGGGAATTCCCTTTCCAGTGTTGAATGAAGAAGTGGTCAAATGCTGCGCCGTGCAAGACCAAAACCTGGTCGCTCCCATTGTGGATTTCTCCATTCCCCGACGCAACCGCCCCACTTTTGGGTTAGTTAGTTATGCCCAACTCAAAAGTGGTAAAATTACCATCGAAGGGACACCGGTACGCACTGCTCCCTTAGCCAGTCTCCAACGATCGCGCCAAGTGGCGATCGCCCTGAAAAACTGGATTGATAGCGGCCAATTTACCCTCACCGAACCCGTAGCACCGATTTCTAGCGATCGCTCCTTCCTCCCCCAAGATCGGCTTATGGAATCGATTAATTAGGGAGATGGGGGATGGGGGATGGGGGGACGCGGAGACGCGGAGACGCGGAGACACGGGGACGCGGAGACGCGGAGACACGGGGACGGGGGGACACGGGGACACGGGGACGCGGAGACGCGGAGACGCGGAGACACGGGGACGCGGAGACGCGGAGACGCGGAGACACGGGGACGCGGAGAAATTCCCTGTTCCCTATTCCCTATTCCCTGTTCCCTATTCCCTATTCCCTGTTCCCTATTCCCTGTTCCCTATTCCCTGTTCCCTATTCCCTGTTCCCTATTCCCTATTCCCTATTCCCTTTATGAAAAAAACCAGTGCCGAAGTTTCACAGATATCTGCCTCAGAAGAGCCAGTAAAAACGGGCTTGGGAACCTTTGGTGGAGTCTACACCCCTTCGATTTTGACCATCCTAGGGGTAATCATGTATCTCCGGTTTGGATGGGTGGTGGGCAGTGTGGGATTATTGTCTACCCTGGCGATCGTTACCCTAGCTACCTCCATTACCTTCCTCACAGCCCTATCGATCTCCGCCATCTCCACCGATCGCGTCGTCCGCACAGGCGGCGCATACTATATGATTAGTCGCTCCCTAGGCATTGAAACCGGGGGAGCAGTAGGCATTCCCTTATATTTTGCCCAGAGTCTTTCCATTGCCCTCTATACCATCGGTTTTGCCGAAAGTGTAGCCAAAACCTTTCCATTTCTGAATCAACTCTATGTGGGCATTATCACCACAATTTTGGTCGGAGTTATGGCCCTCACCTCCGCCAGCATTGCCATCAAAGCCCAATATTTCATTATGGGGGCAATCTTATTATCCCTAGCCTCCTTTGCCTGGGGTTCAGGGCTGCCCGATGTCACCCCCATGGGATTATGGGGAGCGCCTCCAGAAAGCAGCGCTCCCTTTTGGACAGTGTTTGCCGTCTTCTTTCCCGCAGTTACTGGGATCATGTCTGGGGTGAGCATGTCCGGCGACTTGAAAAACCCAGTCCGCTCGATTCCCGATGGCACTCTAGCTGCCGTGGTGACTGGATATGTCATCTATATGATTTTGCCGGTCGTCTTGTCCCTGCGATCGGATGCAGCCAGTTTAATTGCCGATCGTCTGATTATGCAACAGTTGTCCTGGTGGGGGCCAGCCATCTTGTTAGGGGTTTGGGGAGCCACCCTATCGAGTGCCTTGGGCAGTATTTTAGGCGCACCTAGGGTCTTGCAAGCCTTAGCCAGAGATGGGGTACTTCCCGAATGGTTAAGCTTTTTGGGAACGGGAAGCGGTCGAGAGGATGAACCCCGGATCGGCACTATTATTACCTTGGGGTTAGCCGTAGCCTTAGTCTCTTTAGGGGAATTGGATCTGATCGCTCCCATTCTGACCATGTTTTTCCTCACCACCTACATGGTTCTCAATATTGCGGCGGGTATCGAAGCCTTTTTGCAAAGTCCCTCCTATCGTCCTGCCTTTCAAGTTCCCTGGTATCTCTCCATTTTAGGGGCGATCGGCTGTTTAGCCGTCATGTTCCTCATCGATGCCCTAGCGACCGTGATGGCAGCAATTATTGTTCTGGGCATTTTCCTCTGGTTACAACGGCGGGAACTCGAAGCCACTTGGGGAGATACTCGGCGAGGCCTTTGGATGGCCATTCTGCGCGAGGGACTCCTCCAACTCGATCATGCAGAAGACCCCAAAAACTGGCGGCCCCATTTATTGGTCTTATCTGGAATTCCCCGCAAACGCTGGCCCCTGATTGAGTTGGCTGATAGCCTGACCCATAACCGAGGCTTAATTACCATTTCGAGCGTGCTTCCAGAAGGATCGCGAGATCTCTCCCAGCAAGGGGAATTAGAGATTATGATTCGCGAATATGTGGAAAAACGAGGGGTACAAGCCTTAGTAAGAGTGATTACAGCTCCCGATCCCTTTGAGGGGGCTGTGCGCTTAGTGGAAACCTATGGCTTAGGGCCGTTAGTTCCCAATACGGTGTTGTTGGGCGATAGTGAATCACCGGAACGACGGGATCAATATTGTGAAATGATTGCCCAATTACACCAAGCCAAACGCAGCGTGATTGTGTTTCGGGAAAACGCAGAACGAGGATTTGGGACGCGGCGGCGGATTGATATTTGGTGGCGGGGAATGCAGGCCAATGGCGGATTAATGCTGTTGTTGGCTTATCTGTTGCGTACCGATATCGATTGGCATCAGGCGCAAATTTTTGTCAAAATTATTGTGACGGATGAAGCGGCAGCCGAATCAGCCCGGCTGAATCTGGAACAGTTTATGGGTCAATTGCGTTTGGGGGCGATCGCCCAAGTGATTGTATCTGAAGGCCGTTTATTTGAAGATATCCTCCACGAAAGCTCCCAAAATGCCGACTTAATCTTCTTGGGACTGGCGAAACCGGATTTAATTCCGCCTCACCAATACACCCAGTATTATGAAACCTTGCATGATAAAACCGCTAATCTGCCCACGTTGGTCTATGTATTAGCGGCTCCCGATTTCGATTTTGAAGAGGTGTTGACCGAAAATTAAGATCAAAACCTGAAAAACTGAGGGAATTGGGAATCGATCCCAGTAGCTTGAATCAGTGAGAAATTATAGCGCTTTCTGCTTCGCAGACATGAAACGCGCGGTAATAGGATAAGAGGTAATGGGTAATTGGTAGTCAGGTCGCAGAATGGGATCGCGCCTTGCTATAGCTTTGATATCGAACAAGCGGGCAAGATGCCATTTTCCAGTATTTGTAAACACTATAGAGCGCAGCGCTATATTTCCCCGACCACTCTAATTTGTTGCATTAAATTTTAGGGAGTGCGAGCGTCTCGCTCGCTAGAAAGAACAAGCGAGCAAGATGCTCGCACTTCTCTCAGACCCCACTATTGCTACAATCAAAGCACCATCCCGTCACTGGAAAACCCATGATACTCTACTATAATCCTAAAGCTGACCTACCCTCGGCGAAAGACCTCCCCGACTCCGACGAGACTCCCGTGGATAACGAACTACAAGATTTAATTCCTGGCCTGCTCAAAGCCATGCTTGCGCTCATTTGGCCAGAACGAATGGATTGGTTTTTTGGAGTCGATATGGGGATTTATCACCATCCTGAGAAACCCGCTATTGTCCCCGATGGCTTTCTGAGCATCGGAGTACCTCGAATAATTGACTCCAATTTACGCCTCTCCTATGTCCTCTGGGAAGAACAAAAACCGCCTACTTTCGTGTTAGAAGTGGTCTCTCAAACCCGACGGAAAGAATATACCGAAAAGAAAGCAGAATATGCCCAATTGGGAATTTCATATTATGCCATTTATAACCCCTTGCGAAAAAGAAAACCGAGGCTAGAAGTCTATCAATTGCAAGGAGGAGAATATGAACAGATCTCAGGAGAAGAACCCTTTTGGTTGCCGGGAATTAATTTAGGACTCGGTAGAGGGGAAGGAACCTATCAAGGAATCGCCAGAGAATGGTTATATTGGTACAATGAGCAAGGCGAGCGTTATTTAACTCCAGAGGAGCAATTGTTATCCGCCAAGGAACAAACTCTGCAAGCTCAAAGGCAAACTTTAGAAGCCCAGCAGCAGGCTCGTGAAGCTCAGGAGCAAGTGGCAAAGTTGGCTGAAAAACTGAGGGAATTGGGAATCGATCCGAGTAGTTTGGGTTAGGGAATAAAAACCCATACTATTGCTACAATCAAAATGTCATTTTCTAGCTTGAAAACCTATGATCCTCTACTATAATCCTAAAGCTGACCTCCCTTCGGCTAAAGACCTCCCCGACTCTGACGAGACTCCCGTGGATAACGAACTACAAGATTTAATTCCTGGCCTGCTCAAAGCCATGCTTGCGCTCATTTGGCCAGAACGAATGGATTGGTTTTTTGGAGTCGATATGGGAATTTATTACCATCCGAAAAAACCCGCTATTGTCCCTGATGGCTTTCTGAGCATCGGAGTACCTCGAATAATTGACTCCAATTTACGCCTATCCTATGTCCTGTGGGAAGAACAAAAACCGCCTACTTTCGTGTTAGAAGTAGTGTCTGAAACAGCACGCAAAGAATATAGCAAAAAGAAAGAAGATTATGCCGAACTTGGAGTCTTATATTATGCCATTTATAACCCTTTACGGAAACGGAAGCCTAGACTAGAAGTCTATCAATTGCAAGGAGAAGAATATCAAGATCTCCAAGGAGAACCATTCTGGTTGCCAGAACTTAATTTAGGACTCGGTAGAGCGGAAGGAACCTATCAAGGAATCACTAGAGAATGGTTGTATTGGTATAATGAGCAAGGAGAGCGTTATTTAACTCCAGAGGAGCAATTGTTATCAGCAAGGCAACAGATTGCACAATTGACCGAAAAACTGAGGGAATTGGGAATCGATCCCAACTGCGACCAGCGTCAATGATGATATCAGTATCGATTATCGTTGCACTATTCATCAGCTTTTGACCACTCATTCTCGCGCAAATTTCTTAGCCAACTCCTACTTCCTAATTCTTGGCGATCGCGGTAGCGATGGGTCGCATTATCGCGCCACATGCCAATAAACTCATCATCCATTAGATCGCCATTCAATGATGAAGAAGTAGATTCAGCATCTTTATACTTCTCTTTCAAAGACTCTATCAGCCCGATCGCTTGAGTTTGTGCTTCAGGAGGGAGGGCTAAAAATTCACTGAGGAATTCTTGATGTTGCATTATTTATCCTTGATATTTCTCGCTTACCGGATCTAGCCGTTTGTCAGATTTTTTGGTTGATAAGTCCACAATTTCTAGACCACTTTCTGCTTGCTGCTTTTGCAAATCAGCAAAGATAGCTTTTAGGTCGTGATTGAATAAGGCAGAATACTCTTGACGAATTCTGTGGATTTCCTCAACAATTGGATCTTGATACATAATTAATCTCCAAGTAATTCATAGGGTGTACAGCAAATGGGTAGCTTGTATCCAAAATCTAGACTGATTTCTGCCAATTTCCTTTGAATTTGAGCATTGGCAATATGCTTGCAATTCCATGTAAGCAAATAATCCATACTGTGAATAGTTGCAACTGCCATATGGACGGCATCAACATTAGCTTTTGTTGGCAGGTTGCTCTGTTCCAAGAATTGCGCGGCTAAATCAAACACTAACTGGTTTAAATCAAGTAGTGTAAAGTCACGCATAAATTCTAGTCTTTGAGATGCAATTTTCGGATCGCCTTTTGATGCTTCTTTGACAACTGCTAGTGAGGAGTAGAGTTGGAAATAACTGTGGCGTGTCTCCCACCATTCTCTAGTTATCTCACTATTAGCCGCAACGATAAGGTCTCTGCTCGGTCGAGCCGTCAGATAGCCCAAGATACTTGTTTCAATGTAAACGGTTTCACTCATTCAGGAAATGGACAGTAGTCTCTTGCTATTTTAACGTAGTTTTCAGATAAAGATAGAATGGGGTACGCTCAAAAGTTAGCGGTGATGTCTAAACACGCTAGAATACTCAATGCTTCTAATTTAGTCTGAGTCTGTCGAACTGACATTCACCCATTCCCGATCGCCGCCCATGACCCAAGACAAGACCATCCGCATCCGAGGAGCGAGACAGCATAACCTCAAGAATATCGACCTGGAATTACCGCGCGATCGCCTCATTGTCTTCACTGGGGTGTCCGGATCGGGGAAATCCTCCCTCGCTTTTGATACCATCTTTGCTGAAGGTCAACGGCGCTATGTAGAGTCCCTCAGTGCCTATGCGCGGCAATTTTTGGGTCAGGTGGATAAACCGGATGTCGATAGCATCGAGGGGTTGAGTCCAGCCATTTCTATCGACCAAAAATCAACCTCCCATAACCCGCGCTCTACGGTGGGGACGGTGACGGAAATTTATGACTATTTGCGCTTGTGGTTTGGTCGTGCGGGAGAACCCCATTGTCCCATATGCGATCGCTCCATTGCTCCCCAAACCATCGATCAAATGTGCGATCGCATCCTAGAGCTTCCCAACCATACCCGCTTCCAAATTCTCGCTCCTGTCATACGCGGCAAAAAAGGAACCCATAAAAAGCTCCTCTCTAGTTTAGCTTCCCAAGGATTTGTGCGCGTGCGAATTAATGGCGAAGTCCAAGAACTCTCCGATCATATTGAACTAGAAAAAAACCATAAACATGACATCGAAATCGTCATCGATCGCCTCATCATCAAACCCGGATTACAAGAGCGCCTAACCGACTCCTTAAGCACCGCCCTCCACCACGGGGAAGGGATGGCCATGATTGAAATTATCAGCGATACAGACCCCCAAACCCTCCTCTTTTCCGAAAACTTTGCCTGTCCCGAACATGGCGCAGTCATGGAAGAATTATCCCCCCGATTATTCTCCTTTAACTCTCCCTATGGCGCTTGTCCCGACTGTCACGGGTTAGGGAGTCATCGCCAATTTTCCCCAGCGCTGCTCATTCCCGATACAGACGCTCCCCTCTTGCGGGCGATCGCACCCTGGGCAGAAAAAGAAAACACCTACTATTTATCCTTGCTCGACAGTGTGGGAGAAGCCTACCATTTTGAATTAACCACACCCTGGAAAAAACTCACCCCTGAACAACAAGAAATCATCCTCCATGGCACAACCGAAGAAATCTATCTCCAACCCCAATCCGACTATCGCCAAGTCTCCGGTTATCATGCCAAATTTAAGGGAGTCATTCCCATTTTAGATCGCATTTACCATGAAACCGGCTCCGACTTACAAAAACAGAAACTCGAACCCTATCTCATCGATCAACCCTGCCATTCTTGCCAAGGAAAGCGCCTAAAACCCGAAGCCTTATCCGTCCGTTTAGGACAATATCACATTCACAATTTAACCGAAATTTCCATCGCCGATTGTTTAGATAAAATCAAGCAACTGCAACTCTCAGAGCGCCAAGCCAAAATCGGCGAACTCGCCCTCAAAGAAATTCAAGCCAGACTACAATTTTTAATCGATGTCGGTTTAGACTATCTCACCCTAGACCGTCCCGCAATGACCTTATCTGGAGGAGAAGCGCAACGCATCCGGTTAGCCACCCAAATAGGAGCCGGTTTAACCGGAGTTTTATATGTCTTAGATGAACCCAGTATTGGCTTACATCAACGGGATAATTATCGCCTCCTGCAAACCTTAACCAAATTGCGCGATTTAGGCAATACTTTAATTGTCGTCGAACATGATGAAGAAACCATCCGCAGCGCCGATCATTTAGTCGATATTGGCCCTGGTGCGGGAGTTCATGGAGGTACAATTGTCGCCCAAGGCAATCTACAGAACTTACTCAACAATGAGCTATCATTAACCGGAGCATATTTATCCGGAAAGCAAACCATTGAAACGCCCAAAAAACGCCGTGAAGGAAACGGGCGATCGCTCAAAATTAAAAATGCCCATAAAAACAATCTCAAACAGATCGATCTAGAGATTCCATTAGGAAAACTCGTCAGCATTACTGGAGTCTCAGGTTCCGGAAAATCCACCCTAATTAATGACCTCCTTTATCCCGCACTCCAACATCATTTAACCCGCAACATTGCCTTTCCCCAAAAATTAGGAAAAATCACCGGACTTGATGCCATTGATAAAGTCATTGTCATCGATCAATCTCCCATTGGCAGAACCCCAAGATCCAATCCTGCCACCTATACCAGTGTTTTTGATGCCATTCGCGCCATTTTTGCCGAAACCATCGAAGCTAAAGCTAGAGGATATAAACCCGGACGCTTTTCCTTTAATGTCAAAGGAGGACGCTGTGAAGCTTGCGGGGGACAGGGGGTAAATGTGATTGAAATGAATTTTTTACCCGATGTTTATGTGCAATGTGAGGTCTGTAAAGGAGCTAGATATAACCGGGAAACTTTGCAAGTGAAATATAAAGGCTATTCCATTGCCGATGTTTTGAACATGACGGTTTCTGAAGCCTTAGAAGTGTTTCAAAATATCCCTAAAGCCGTTAGTCGCTTACAAACTTTAGTCGATGTTGGCTTAGGCTATATTCATCTCGGACAACCTGCCCCCACCCTCTCTGGAGGAGAAGCGCAACGGGTGAAATTAGCCACGGAATTATCCCGAAGAGCCACAGGAAAAACGCTTTATTTAATCGATGAACCCACCACTGGACTCTCATTTTATGATGTCCATCAACTGCTGAATGTTTTACAGCGTTTGGTGGATAAAGGGAATTCTATTATTGTGATTGAACATAATTTAGATGTAATTCGCTGCTCCGATTGGATTATTGACTTAGGCCCAGAAGGAGGGTATAAAGGAGGTGAGGTAGTGATCACTGGTACGCCAGAAGATGTGGCCCAAAATTCCCAGTCTTATACTGGGTTTTACTTGCGAGAAGTTCTAGAGTCTAGGGAGAATCAATAAAAAACATGACATACAGTAAATTGTTTGTAGTCGGTTGTCCTCGTTCAGGAACAACTTGGTTGAGATCAATGCTTATTCCCCATTCTAGGATTATAGAAGTCCCTTCAGAAAGTCAAGCTTACTCAGTAACTTATCATTACTTTACTTATTTTAAAAAACAAAAATTAGAAAAAAGATTGAAATCAGCACTGTGGATTTTAAAATATTATGGATTGAAGCCTTTGTTTTTAGGTTTCGAGTCAGATGATATCTGGAAAGGAATTCTCAAAAATTATAGAATTTATCAAAGTAATAAGTATCCAATTGGACTTGATAATTTAGTTAACTATTCGGAGTTAAAAGAATTGATGTCAAAAGCCCGATCTACTTCTGGAAATGATATAACCAACGTTAAAATTTTAATTCAATTAATGTTTGACCAGTTTTTTGAAAAAAATCGAGAGTCTGGCCAAGATATATTGCTAGAAAAAACTCCACAGCATGTTCGTTATATTGATGTAATTCTTAACCAATTTCCAGAAGCAAAAGTAGTAGAGATTATTCGTGATGGACGCGATGTGTGTGTGTCTTATCAGGCTAGGGGAAAAACTCAGTATTGGGCCAATCAGAGTACGGAGAGTGTGATTAAGATATGGAAACAGGCAATTAGGAATGGAGAAAAAGCTAAAGCCAATCCAGAAATTAGCGATCGCATCTACTCAGTACGTTATGAAAATTTGCGTACTTCCCCACAAGAGGAACTTACCAAAATTTTTGACTTTGTTGGTTTAGACTACGATCAAGCTTTCGTAGATAAAATTATTGATAGAACAGATATTAGTAAAATCAAGAATAAAGGTGAAGATCAGCATGTTCGGAAAGGTTCTATTGGGGAATGGAAAACTCGCTTATCTTCAGAAGATATTGCCTTATGGGAAGAACTAGCAGGAGATATGCTCTCTCGTCTAGGTTATGAAGTTTAATATCAAGTGGCAGCTAGGGTAGGCAGGGCATAGAGTTGTTGAAGTTGAATCAATCGCTTATGCTCCTGCCCACCCTACAACTTAGCCATTGTTAATTGTTAATTTTTAATTAACTTAATAGCGAGGAATAGAAGGATCGACTAAACGGGAATAGGCATCAATGCCACCGGATAGGTTTTTCAGATCGGTAAATCCCTGATTCATGAGCCATTGACACATTTGCTGGGATCGCATTCCATGATGACACATGACGACGGTTGGTTTATCCTTGTCAAACCGAGCATGAATATCTTCTGACCATTCCCGAAACTGGCTTAAGGATAAAACTTCAAAACTTTCAATCTTAGCTATATCCACTTCCTGTGGCTCGCGAACATCAATAAATTGCCAATTGGATCGCTCTTCGTCACTCAAGTCGGCTAATTTTTGAACATTTAACTCTTCAATCATAGGACTTTTATCTTAACTAAAACTTACTTAACTGTGGTCTTCATAAGATTCACGGTTTGACCGTCGCGTTGGAGAAATTTCATCTCCAATAATATCAGAAAATAAAGCAATCCGCTCAGACAACTTTTGTTGTACTTGTTTTGCTTCTTCTTCTGATTCAAAGGGGGAAGAAGGGCGAGAAAAAGATGGAGAACGTTTGGTTTGTGAAGCCTGTTTTTCTGCTTGCCATTGCTTAAGCCGTTGCTGGGAAACCTGCTGATGGTTTTTCATATACCGAGACCAGAATCCAGAATTGAGTTCGTCCATGGTACGGACAATTGACCAGAACTCCATTAACATCAAGTTATGGAGCATTTGATCGTTACGCTTTAACACCCGGATGGCTTCAGCAATCTGGCGGTAAAAATCCCGTTGGGAGTCTGAAGACTCATTCTCTCGACTCGATCCCATTACCCACTCCCTGATACTTGGCATTATCATAGATCAGAATCCGATCGCCGTGCAGTGGGAATACCCAAGAATGTGGCAAGATAGGGAAAACTCTGGTAACTCGACAAGCTTGAGACCCTATGCTTATTCCCTTAAATCGCAGCCGGTTTGAACAACTGATTCCTCTGATTGGGACAGGAAATCAATACAAATACTGCTGGGGCAAGTTTCCTGACCTCCTCAGACGCTTACTGGCCTCCGTTTTGGGCGCTCTGGTGATCTTCTTTGGCCGTCTCACTGCCTTGGGGGAGAGTTTTGAGTTACTCTTATTTTTGATTGGAATTACCATCGGAACCTATTGGTTATGGGGGCCAATTTTCTGGGCGAGTCGCCGGAATGCCAAGTACCGAAAATTTCCCTATAGCGGATTCTGGCGCGGTCAAGTCTTAGGTGTGTTTGTTACGGATGAATTAATTAATACGGAAGAAACGGTTAACAATCGTGGAGAGTTAGTGATTGTTGAAAACCGGGAACGGCGTTTAAATCTGGATTTAGGGGACGACACTGGCTTTGAAACCCGCTTTCAAGTGCCCATCCGTCGCCAGTACCGAGCCATTGATGTGGGGATGATTGCGGAAATGGTGGTGATGTCGAATCAACCGGACTTAAGCCGGATTAATCGCATTTCTGATGTTTATCTGCCCCAGATTAATTTGTGGGTGAGTGATTACCCTTATCTGCGCCGCGATGTGTTTTTAGACGTGAGCCAAACCCTACGCCGCCAGTCGATGCCCTCGAAACCGCGCCCCCGTCGTCGGCCGATTCCTCAAGAGCGCGATCGCAAGTACAGGCAATAGGGATGGGTAACCAGTTAAGGCTATAAGCTGGTCAAGGGATGAGGTGGCTGGTCTAGCATTTGCCATATGGTTTGTAAGATTTCTTGAATGCCGGTTTGAGTGGCAGCCGATAAAAGGAATACGGGAAACCCTGTATATTCTTGGAGGGAATGGGCGATCGCCTGCCAATCTTCACTGCGATCGACCGCATCCATCTTATTTAACCCAATTACTTGGGGGCGATGTTCCAACTCTTTGCCATAGGCCACTAACTCTTGTTGAATCGTATTATAGACTGCAAAAATATCCGGCTCCGTACTATCAATCAGGTGCAATAATACCCGCGTCCGCTCAATATGTCTGAGGAAATCATGGCCCAAGCCAATGCCTTCGGCTGCCCCTTCAATTAACCCCGGAATATCAGCAAATACCGTGCCATCTCCCGTGGGTTTCCGCACTACTCCCAGATTGGGAATTAAAGTGGTAAACGGATAATTGGCAATTTTCGGTTGCGCGGCGGAAACTACGGAAATAAACGTCGATTTTCCCGCATTCGGTAAACCAATAATCCCCACATCCGCTAATAATTTCAACTCCAACCGAAAAAGTCCTTCTTCACCTTCTAAACCCGGCAGCGCATAATCGGGGGCACGGTTTTTATTACTCAAGAAATGCTGATTACCTAAACCTCCTTTTCCCCCTTGGGCAATCACTAACGTCTGTTCATTTTCCACTAAATCCCCTACCCATTCGCCCGTTTCTACATTAGTAATTACGGTTCCACAGGGAACTTCTAAAACCAGATCTGCGCCATTGGCTCCCGTGCGGTTATTGGGGCCACCGCGTTTACCATTTTCGGCTCGAAATAAATGTTTATAACGAAAATCTAATAAGGTTTGCAATCGTTCTGTGGCTCTAACGATGACCGATCCCCCTTTACCCCCATTACCACCGGATGGCCCTCCCGCAGGCACATACTTTTCCCGCCGGAAGGCGACTAACCCATCTCCGCCATCTCCGGCTTTTACTTGTACTTCAACTTGATCGATAAATTGCATATTTTATGGTAATGGGTAATGGGTAATGGGTAATTGGTAATGGGTAATTGGTAATGGGTAATGGGTAAAGCATATTCTATTAGAGGAGTGCGAGCATCTTGCTCGCTTATTCCTTACTAGCGAGCGAGACGTTTGTCCTGCGGACACGCTACGCACTCCCCAGAATGTAATGCACCAAATTAGCTGTGTCACGGCACTATGGCACTATGATTGTCTATGGACTGACTGGTGCAAGCAGTCGATTAAAGACCGAGTTCCGCTAAAATATCTTGGGCATGGGTTGCCGTGTTCAGGTTAGCGCCTTCGTAGACTTTGATGATTTTTCCAGAACCATCAATCACATAGGTCACGCGCTTGGAATAACCGCTACCTTCAACATCGTAAGCTTTGGTCAGTGCGCCATCGGTATCAGCCAAGAGGGGGAAGTTTAAGCCATATTTTTCGGTAAACTTCTGGTGAGAGGCTTCATCATCCATGCTCACCCCTAAGACGACAATTTCTTTGCCTTGATATTCCCCATAAGCTTCCTTAAAGCTGTTCGCTTCTTTGGTACATCCGGGAGTATCATCCTTGGGATAAAAATAGAGAACCACGGTTTTGCCGGAAAAGTCAGAGAGGGAAACCGAATTACCATGGGTATCTTTGGCGGTAAATGCTGGGGCGGTTGTGCCGACGGATAAAGACATAGAGAGTGTTTTTGGGTTAAATTAAAAACTGCTTTTGTAATTTTACAATAGCTTGCTGCGAGTTTTGACATGGGCCTGGCGATCGCCTCCTAATCTCCTCAAGCCCCGTGCTAGATTAGAAGAAGCGAGGGTGAGTTTTTACTTGTTGCTCTCGCTAAACTCTTTGTCCACCCTTGTACATATGTCCTTGGTTCACTCTTCTCCCCTACCTCAACAAGATAGCCCCACCTGGACGCGAGCCGATCGCGCTCTGCGGTGTTCTCCCTTTCAACTGCAATTGTTTACTGACCTCAAAATCCGCAGTATTCCCTTGGCAGAAATCGCCTCTCAAGCCGGATTTTCAGCCCATTATACCCGCGCCCCCCTAACGGAAATCGGGGCTGAAGATGCCCTACTCTGGTTAATTAAGGTGGGAATTTTACGCCGGGAAGTCGATGGACAGGGGATTACCGACCGATTTCGCCTCACTCCTTTAGGTCGTCAACTGATTGAACACTGGGAAAAGGAAACCGGAACCCTTCCGGCTCCCTCCATGGGCGATCGCCTCTATAACCGTATTCATCAACTGATTCCCTGGTTTCTGCGATAACCCTCACTAGCCCCTAATTTAGTTCAATCTCCTATGAAAGCAATTATGGTAGTGGGAACGACCTCCCACGCAGGCAAATCCCTTTTATGTACGGCCTTGTGTCGGATTTTAGCGCGGCAAGGTTGGCATTTAACCCCCTTCAAAGGGCAAAATATGGCCTTAAACGCCTACGTGACCCCCACTGGGGGAGAAATTGGCTATGCCCAAGCCGTACAAGCTTGGGCCGCTGGGGTTCCCCCTCAAGTGGTCATGAATCCCATCTTACTCAAGCCCCAAGGCAACATGACCTCCCAAGTGATTTTGCTCGGAGAAGCGGTGGGACAAGTAAGCGCCGAAAATTACTATAAAGATTACTTCGATCGCGGATGGAAAGCCATTACCCAATCCCTAGAGCAATTATCCTATGAATTTGATTTGGTCGTTTGTGAAGGAGCAGGCAGTCCGGCAGAAATTAACCTCAAACATCGAGATTTAACCAACATGCGGGTGGCTAAACACTTAAATGCCTCGACCCTTTTGGTCGTAGATATCGATCGCGGCGGAGCCTTTGCCCATGTGGTCGGAACCTTAGAGTTACTCGAACCCGAAGAGCGCAGTTTAATCAAAGGCATTGTGATTAATAAATTTCGCGGTCAGCGCTCCCTCTTGCAATCGGGCATTGAATGGTTAGAAAACTATACCGGCATTCCCGTTTTAGGGGTGATTCCCTGGCTCGATATGGCCTTTCCGGCGGAAGATTCCCTCAGTTTACTCGAACGGGATGGGGGTAGCTCCAAAAAGTCAGCCGATCTCACGATATCCGTGCTACGCTTGCCCCATATTGCTAATTTTACCGATTTTGACCCCCTGGATTCAGAAGCGAGCGTGCAGGTTAAATATATTAGCCCCCATGAATCCTTGGGATATCCAGATGCGGTGATTATTCCCGGTTCTAAAACTACGATCGCCGATTTGATGGTGTTGCAAAAAAGTGGTATGGCCCAAGAGTTAAAGGATTATGCCGCCAGTGGCGGAACCATTTTGGGAATTTGTGGCGGCTTCCAAATCTTGGGTAAAATGATTGCCGACCCGGAAGGCCTAGAAGGGGAAGAGGGACGCTATTCCGGTTTGGATTTGTTGCCTATTCAAACCGTGATTTTAGGCAAAAAAGTGGCCCGCCAGCGATCGGTCACCTCTCGCTATCCCCAAGACAGTTTACCCATTACTGGGTTTGAAATTCATCAAGGACGCACCAGTTTAATTGCTGGTGGAGATCACCATTGTTTGTTTGACGATCCTCAGTTGGGAATGGTAACTCATAACCAAGGGGTTTGGGGAACCTATTTACATGGCATTTTTGATAATGGCCCCTGGCGACGGATGTGGTTGAATCGGTTGCGTAAACAGCGAGGTTTGTTAGCATTACCTACAGGGGTTCCCAATTATCGGGAACAGCGAGAATTGGTTTTAGATATTCTCAGCGATCGAGTAGCCGAACACTTGAATGTTCGCACGCTTCTTTGATAGGGGATCAGGTTTGCAGTGGAGGAAAAAGATGAGTCAGGCGATCGCCGTTCGATTTTTGCCCGATGAAGTGACGGTCAAAGCTGAAGTGGGAGAACCCTTGTTAGAAGTGGCCCAACGGGCCGGGGTGACCATTCCCACGGGGTGTTTAATGGGGTCTTGCCATGCTTGCGAAGTGGAAATAGTCGGCCGCTCTACCCTTTGTGCTTGTATTAGTGGAGTTCCCGCAGGAGCGGATGAAATCACAGTCAATCTGGAGAGCGATCCGTTATGGTAAGCAAAAGGCAAGAGGCAAAAAGCAAGAGGCAAAAGGAAAGAGAAAATCTCATACCCACTCTTTCTGTTTTGTCAGAATAATTTTCAGGCGCTGGTTACGGAACAGGAAATGGCTCCGTTGTAGTTACTTGTGCTATTGAGATGCAAGTGCCGAATTGCTTAAGTATTATGACGGATCAATTAATCATGAACTCAGACCTCCCCTCTCCGGGTTCTCCCATAGATAGAGAGCTGCTGGAAACCCTTTTCTTGAATCAGGAACGACTTTATCCGTGGAATCCCTTAACTTTAGAGGCAGAGCCTTATTTCTCGGAAATAGAGAATTCCATGGGAACTCACGCCCCTGACTTAGTTAATTATTTGGATGAAGGATGCAACCAATTTTACTTAAACTTAGATCAGTTATGGGAGTCAGTCAAGCCACTAACAGTCAGTGAGTTAAACGCTCAATTAGAAGCCAAGTTTAGTCAGATGGTTCCCCAGGAGGTGCTGGCAACGATTGCAGCTAAGGTAGAGCAATTAACGGCTTCTTCAGCTTCGATCGCCGATCGATTAATTTACTGTGTCCAAGAGAGCTTACCCCAGTGGGATATGGACGATCTTTTGGTTCTCGCTCGTCCCTTTGCCTATGCCATGCGGGGAGGAGAAGAAAAAACTGCCTTAGACCGGGTGGTGCAAAGAGCCAGTACCCTTGATTGGGAATCCTCTTCGGAACTCGAAAAGGCGCGGTTAACGTTAGCTGTCGCTCGGTATGCGATCGCCTATCGGGATCGAAATGAAGTTGAGTAGACCCTTTATTTAATTTATTTAATCCGGGTAGCGAAATTTTGCGATCGCGTCGGAGACAGGGCCCGAGCTTTCAAAATCGCCGCAGCTAAAAAGGCATAGGACAATATGCCAATGGCCGCTAGAGAGATCAACCCAGCGAATAGAGACACTTGGGAGGCAACAAAAGTTCCCGTAGTATTCCAAAGTCCATGTAGTAAGGCAGCAGTGCTATACCCCACGGCCAGAATTTGCCATCGTTGCTTTTGTTTCAGCACACTCAGGCCGATAAAGTAGCCCAAATAGCCGCTATAGGCTAAATGTCCAGACACCGATCCTAAAATGCGAGGAATTAATAACTGTAATCCCGCCAGTTGTCCCATATCGCCTCCAGAAATGGCGGCAATGCTTTGAATTTGCGAGGGTACATACAAGCCTAGGGTTTCAATTAAGGTAAATCCCACAGCCGAAGCTGTCCCGATTAAGATACCATCGAGGGGTTCTCGCACGCCCCAGGTTTGGCGAGATGAAACAAAACCGAATTTACCCCATAACAGAACCAGGAAGATGGGTAGGGCTTTGATCAACTCTTCTAACAAGCCTGTGCCCAGGGTGTGACGGGCTAAGGTGGGTACAAATTGGTCTCCGGTTGCCCATCCTGCCAGACCTTGGTAAAACAGGGGAGCGAGCAGTTTGACCAGGGGAATGGCAAGTAGGAGCGTCCACAGAGCCGATCCGAGCAGCAGCCACCAGGGTTTATGTTTGCCGCAGAGTTGATAGATATAGGTATAGGCGATCGCCGCTAAATAGCCCCCTAGAACCAGATTAAACAGTTCCGGAACTCGGAGGAAAAACAGCAGCACCGCAACCAGGGCAGTTAAACTAGCAGGAATCAGATAAGCTTTACGGGTTAATTCTTGTCCGGTGGAGAAGATGGGAAACAGTTGGGTGAGGGTAACCGACTGGGTGGCAACGGGTAGGGAACTGTGTGCGGTGGAAATCAAGGTGGGGGGAGTAGAGGCAACGCTCCCAGAGTGCAATTCTACTTCAAATTCTGGCCCCTTGAGACCGAGCATAATGCGATCGCCATGACTTAAGCGCTGACATCCCCTTAACAGGGTTTGGTTCACATAGGTTCCGTTAGCACTCCCCAGGTCACAAATTTCCCAATCCCTATGAGTGGGGGAACAGCGAATCACCGCATGTTTGCGGGAAACAATCGTATATTGATGAGCATCCAGGGCAATTTGGCAACTGGGATCGCGCCCGATGGTAATCTCCTCGGTTCCCCATAGGGGATAGGGGGGATTAGACTTGGTTTTGCCTAATCCCCGAATCAGTTTTAGAAATCCTTGAGGCTCAGTCCCACTCATAAATTAATAATTATTAATTATTAATTATTGCTATTGGCATCCTGGACGGCGGCAAAAAAAGACCAACCGGTGACGGGGATACTGATAGCCAGGATAATGCTAGTGGTTGCCACTCCTAGGTCAGGTGTGCCGGAAGAGAGTTCAAAGATACAGCCTGTGGCGGCGATCGCCGCAATACAGCACAGGCCTAACAGTAAGCCACTTTTGGGAGTTAAAGCCATGGGTTGTTCCTAGGAGTAAGGTTTAACGTCTTGGTTGGAAAAACCAAATTTTTTCAGTTCTTCATTCAGGGCGATCGCATTTTCTACCCGGTCTACAAACATCACCCCCTGGAGATGATCGAGTTCATGTTGAATGGCACGGGAGAGGAGACCATCGGCTTTTAAGGTTTTGGGCCGGCCATACTCATCTTTGTAGCTCACTTGGATCGCATCCGGTCGCTTGACATCCATGTACACCCCTGGAACACTCAGGCATCCTTCTTGATAGGTACAGATGTCACGACCGTAGGATTTAATGGTGGGGTTAATCAGGATTAAGGGAACGTTGGCTGGCTCTTCCGGATCGCAGTCGATCACCACCATTTGTTTGCCGATCGCCACTTGTGGCGCTGCCAAGCCGATACCATCCGAAGTATACATAGTTTGCAACATTTCTTTAGCCAATTGACGAATGCTCTCATCAACTTTCGAGATCCGTTTGGCATTGGTTCGCAGGACGCGATCGCCTAGGGTATGGATATCGAGTGGGGGGCGATCGAGTTTTATCTTTTCTACCAGAACGCTAGAAGTCATAAGGTCTGTATCTTAAAGCAGCTAAAGGTCGTGAATCATCTTGATCTATTCTAACCAAGTACGGTCTCTACTCGGATTAACTGCGATCGTCCGAGGACGGGGGAAACGTTTGCTTAAATTCCTCAATCAGGTCATCCATTTCTTCTAAGGCCTGATTCACATCGAGTCTTAGACTTCCGAGATTCGGTTGTTCGAGTAACTGTACTAGGGCTTCCCGCTTGCCTTCCAGAAGGGTGACTTTTGCTTGCATCGTAGATAGATCCATGGTTTGCTTCATTGAGATAGGACTGATGTATAGCTTAACAAAACTTGATACTTTCTCGATAAAAAAAGCTCTTCATCTAAAGATCGGATGAAGAGCGATCGAGGATTTATTGTTTAGACAGATGTGCAAATGTTGAAGCCGATGACCCGACCCCTATTTTTTCTTCATTCCCTTAGCCATTTTCAGGAAGTCTAGACCCCCACTGTTGCTGCTGGTGTTGGACGGGCGACGAGCAGGGGTCTGCTGCTGTGAAGGTTGACTGGGGACTTGCGGCTCAGAAACCGCAGGCACAGAAGGGAACACCTGACCTTCAGAGCGGATTTGCATTTCCAGAGAAGACGCTTCGATCAGATCGCTGGGACGCTTACCTTTAGGATAGGTGTGCTTGATGCGCTGCTTTTTACGCATGAAGTTGATGTCGCCGAAGGTTTTGGCATCGTCAGGAGAGAGGAAATAGTCTTGAGACATGGGCTTGGCTATTAATAATCAATGGTATAGACAGTCGTTATGTTAAATTTTATCAAATTTTCTCAGATTTGGAAGAGTTTTTTAAATTTTTTTGAATTTATATTAATCTTCATATATCTTTTTGTAAAAATATCTATATATCCATAAATTAATTAAATGCTGAATCAGGGTAATATTTGCTATACAATCAAGATCGAGAGGACTTGAATCAGTATATTTAAGTATATTTTCAGTCTTCTTCCTAATGAAGTGTTTTCCTATGACTGAGGTTTCCCCAGTGTTCGACTATCCCCCAACCCGCCAAGTCGATCGAGTCGATGATTACCACGGTACACCCGTATCCGATCCCTATCGATGGCTCGAAGATTTAGAGTCCCCACAAACCCAAGACTGGGTTGAAGCTCAAAACCAGATCGCCTTTGAATTTTTAGAGAAAATCCCCACCAGAGACTCCCTCAAAGCCCGTCTCGAAGAACTTTGGAATTATGAGAAATATGGTATTCCTTCTAAACAGGGCGATCGCCTCTTTTATTTCAAAAACTCCGGCCTGCAAAACCAATCCGTTCTCTACTGTCTCAAAGCCCCCGATCCAGACCCCCAAATTTTACTCGATCCCAACACCTTATCCGAAGATGGCACAATCGCCCTCTCCAGAATTTCCATTTCTGACAATGGGGAATACCTAGCCTATGGTTTATCCCAATCGGGTTCCGATTGGCAAGAATGGAAAGTAAGACAGATCGATACTCAAGAGGATTTAAGCGATCGCTTAAAATGGATTAAATTTTCTAGCGTCACTTGGTCTAAAGACAATCAAGGGTTTTATTACAACCGCTACGCCGAACCCAAAGAAGGACAGGAATACCAAGAACAAAACTATTACGAAAAACTCTATTACCATCGGCTCGGCGATCCCCAACCAGAGGATCGACTGATCTATGAACGTCCCGATCAAAAGGAATGGGGATTTTCTCCCCAAATCACCGAAGACGGGAAATACTTGCTGATTGGAGTCTGGCGATCGACGGAACTCAAAAACCTGGTCTTCTATCAAGATTTAACCCAAGATGACAGCCCGATTATTGAATTAATCTCTGAATTTGAAGCCAGCTATCAATTCATTGGCTCTCAAGATTCAACTCTCTGGTTTAAAACCAATTTGCACGCTCCCAAGTGGCGCGTAATTGCCATCGATCTCAACCACCCTCAACCAGAGAATTGGCGAGAAATCATTCCTGAATCCAACGATGTGATCGGCCAAGTGAGTCTGCTGAATCATCAATTTGTGGTGCGATCCATGGAAGATGCCCACTCCCAAGTCAAGATCTATAGCTTAGAGGGAGAGCATCTCAAAACCCTGGAGTTACCGGGTTTGGGTTCCGTGAGTGGGTTTAATGGTAAACCCGAAGATACAGAAACCTTTTATAGCTTTACCAGCTATACCACTCCCACCACCATTTATCACTATGACTTTCTCACGGGCGAAAGTACCTTATACCGAAAACCAGAGGTAAGCTTTAATCCGGATGAGTATGAAAGCAAGCAAGTGTTTTATCCGAGCAAAGATGGGACAAAAATTCCTCTCTTTATTACCCATAAAAAAGGGATTAAGCTGGATGGATCGAATCCCACTCTGCTCTATGGCTATGGGGGCTTTAGTATTTCCCTCACTCCGGGTTTTTCCGTTAGCAATCTTGTGTGGATGGAGCAGGGGGGAATCTATGCGGTTCCCAATTTACGCGGCGGTGGAGAATATGGCGAGGACTGGCATCAAGCGGGGATGAAAGAGAATAAGCAAAATGTCTTTGATGATTTCATTGCGGCGGCGGAGTGGTTAATTGAGCAAAAGTATACTTGTTCTCAGAAATTGGCGATCGCCGGTGGCAGTAACGGCGGCTTATTAGTCGGCGCTTGTCTGACCCAACGCCCCGACTTATTTGGTGCTGCCCTTCCTGCTGTCGGTGTTATGGATATGTTGCGCTTCCATAAATTTACCATCGGCTGGGCGTGGTGCGATGAATATGGCTGTGCCGACAATCCAGAAGACTTTGAAAACCTCTATGGCTATTCTCCCTTGCATAACCTGAAACCGGGAACCGCCTATCCAGCTACTCTGGTTACAACAAGCGATCGCGACGATCGCGTTGTTCCTTCCCACAGTTTCAAATTTGCCGCCACCCTCCAAGCTGCCCATCAAGGCCCATCCCCAGTCCTGATCCGCATTGAAACCAAAGCCGGCCATGGCGCGGGAAAACCCACCAGCAAACAAATCCAAGAAATTGCGGATAAATGGGCCTTTCTTAGCCAAGTTCTCGATATTGCCTAAGTAGATTCACATCAAATCCATTGGGAAACTGAGCGCCTGTCACTGACGCACCCTCTAAATTCGCCTCCGATAAGTTGGACAGGGTAAAATCTGTATCCATTAATACTGCTTCACTCAAATCTGCTTGGGTGAAGTTTGTCCAGCACATCTGGGCCCGATAGAGGGTAGCTCCATGGAGATCGGCCGAACGAAAGGAAACCCCCATTAAATTCGTTGAGCGTAAACTCGCCTCTCGCAAAATCGTCCGGCGCAGAGAGGCTCCCATGAGAATGGCTTGACTGAGATCCGCTTGTTCCAAATCCGCATTTTCTAACGTACATTGGGCTAGGATGCTATGGGCTAACTTAGCTTGCTGGAGCATCGCACCATTAAGAATAGCGTGGGTTAAATTCGCATATTCCAGAATCGCATGGTGCATAGAAGCATTAATCAGTTTGGCTCGACTCAAACAAGCCCCACGTAAATTGGCATGGTTTAAAATCGACTCATTGAGATTGCTGTCGCTTAGATTCGCCCCTTGTAAATTTGCTCCTTGGAGATTAGTATCGCTGAGGAAAGCTTCGTGTAAACAGGTTTCTTCCAAGTGTGCCCCAATCAGGTTCGCTCCAGTCAGCGTTGCTTGATTCATAAAGGCTTGACTAAACGTGGCTCCCCCTAGGGTTGCCCCCGCCAAATTCACTTTGACGAGATTCGCTCGTGTTAGGTTGATTTCGCAGAGATTGGCTTGGCGCAAGTCTGCGTTTGCCAAGTTGACTTGGCAAAAATTCCGCTCTCCGGCACGATAGCGTTCTAATAATTCTGAAGCCTTCATTGCGTGTTCCTCATCAATTGAGTTTTGGGGGAAATCGTTTGGTTGCTTTCCTTGTGTCAATCATATTCTGAGATTTCCTTGTGTACCAGGGTGGTGTGGGGTGTCGGGGATGGGGGGATATTGGTGCGCCCGATTTTCTCGACCGGGATGGAGAATGTTATTAGGCCGTTTTAAGGAGTGTCGTTAGCCCTCACCCCCAACCCCCTCTCTCACTCCAAGAGGGGGCATGAAGATGTCGCTAATTCATTGTTGGAGAAAGGCGATTAAATCTTCAACAGAATTGAAGTCTAGTAGGGCTTCTCCCAAGGCTTCTAGGCGATCGATATCTAGGGCTTTAATTTGGCTTTCGAGTTCGGGATTGATTTCGCCTAATTTACGCTTAATTTGACGGGTGATTAATTCTTTTTCTCGGATTGATCCCTGCTCGATGCCTTGTTCTATGCCTCGCTCGATGCCTTGTTCTATGCCTCGCTCGATACCTTGTTCTATACCTCGTTCAATGCCTTTTTCCATCCAACTGGTGATGATTTCCATACTTGACTCCTGTTCTGGTGGGGTAAATGTGCTAATTTCTTGTTCAAATTGTATCTCTTCTGAGGCATTGAGCTTGAGATAGGTATCCACAAATCCTGAAATTAACTGCATCCGGGCTGGATCTAGCTTCAGCGTTGTTAATAATCGTAAACATTGGGCCTTGACTTTTGGTCTATCTTGGGGGTCAATTCTCATTTTAGCCATCAAAGCAGAAGCTATGGGGTTGGGCTGATTGAGGAAGTCTCGCCAATTGAGGCGATTGAGTTGCACGACCTGATAATTGAATTGTAAAACGTTTAAGTCAGGAAAGGTGACTTTATATTTATTTTTAGCTTCCTTGAGAGGGGTATCATAGGAAAAGAGGACAATAGGATAAACCGGTAAGGCGAATTTTTCATGTAAGCGAGCAAAATAGACAAACATGCGCCGTTCAAAGTCTTTTTTGGAACTCGATTGTGCTTCTACATGAACGAGAAAATAAGAGGGTTTTCCGCGAAATTTGACTTGGAAAATTAAGTCACTTTCGTGTTTTTCACCTTCGGTGACATCGGTAAATACTTCTTTGTCTAATAGAATGATAGATTGGGTGTCAATATAGTTGATGACTTGAGGGAAGAATAATTGCAGAAATTCTACAAAAAAGGTTGAGAGTAGTTCTTTAAATAGGCGATCGTGGTCAATGATTTTAGACATGATGTTAAATGTGGTAATCAAAAATTACTAATATTAGTAGTGCAAGTGTGCCTAGGGCTTAGTCATTAGTTGACAAAATAATCAACACCAATTAGAATAGGGGGGTAATGATGCAAGAGGCTTGGATAACCTATGGTGAAGAACGCTGCTGAATTGACCTCTGTACCGACGACTAAGTTTGTCCTCTATAACCTTGCAGGTGAGCCAAAGGCTTATTATCGAGTCGATCGCCAACCGTTAAGTCAGAAGCAAGAGAACTCGAATACGGAAGCAGTGGAGGCGATCGCCCATAGTATTATCGCGATCGATCGCTCCGGCTCGATGTACCATGACATCAACCCCCTCAAAGAAACCCTGATCAAGCTCCTCACTCTAGAAGAATACACCCATTCTCAACTGCTGGTTACCCTGATTTCTTATTCCTCTCAAGGCAATTTAATCTCTCACTTCCAGCGCGTCCCCATTCAAGAAGTGATGAAGCTCAATTCTTCCTATCTGCAAGAGATTCAAAACATTAGGGTTTCCGGTGCAACCTGCATTTCCCAAGCGTTGCAACTGGCAACTGAGCTAGTTCAACCGGATGAGCTAACCGGGATCGCGCTGCATAGTGATGGGTATGCAAACCATCCAAATGTGCGATCGGAAGTAGAAACCCTAGAACAAATTTGCCAGAATCTGAACCAGAGCAACGTTTTCCTGAACACGATCGCCTATTCTGCCAGTTCCGACTTTAAGCTGCTCTCCCGTTTAGCCAACCTGGTGTCCGGAACTTGCGTGCAAGCGGGCACAGTCAAACAGGTCTATGATGCACTGTACAACACTTCCAAGATTTTAGGGGAGGCGATCGCCGAAGCGATCGAAGAACCCCTCTTCAAAGAATACGACTATCAAATCTTCCTCTCCCATAGCGCTCATAAGCTCAATGGCAACGCTGGAAAACTGAAAATTTTGGGACTCAAACCAGACGATGACGGCATCTTCTATAAATATCAAAAACTCACCCAAACCGAATTTGAGCAACTCACCGACATTCCCCTGGCTCAAACCGATGAATCCGTCTTTGCCTTCGCCAAAGCGCAACTGATTGATGGTAATTTAAATCAGGCTAAATATGCCCTCGTCAGCACCTTTGATGCCACCTTATCCCAGGGGCATAGCAAAGCCATCACCAATAGTCAACTGGTGGAGTTATCCCAAGCCTTAGACCAGGCAATCTATGAACCCCAAAGTTTAACAGAACACCAGATTATCTCCGAAGTTCCCGTCAACAAAAACTTGCCCATTTTAGAGCTGATTCAGTTATTCGAGACCCACAAAGACCAAATCATTCTCAATCTCAAACATTTGCAAGACCATTATCAACGGCGAGGAGTAAAGCGCGTCCCTGGCAAACGAGATGATGATGGCAACCTGGTCAAACCTTGGCTGACCACTGAATATTTAGATGGAGGCGAATATGTGCAAATGGGGTCATTTGATATTAACCGTAATACCGCAACCATCAATTTACTCATCACTCGGCCGGTGAAATTAGTCAAAGCTGACGACGAAACGCCCATTACTGAAGTAGCGGGAATTCTGCTCAATGACTTGAAGTCTTACAACAACTATACCCTGGTTGGCGATGGTCAGTTAAATGTGGAGAGTTTAAAGGTTAAATTTAGTAATCGCAAAGTCTTTAAGGTGTTCAAAGAACAGAATTTACTCTCCAATGCAGACTCGTTTGATGGCAATACAGAATACGAAATTGATTTAACCCCATTGCCCATTGTACCCATGGCAGCCGATTATACTCAAGTGCAGGGCATCTTTTCGCGGTCGGCGATTTTGCGAGTATTATCAAGTCTCTTTTCTGCCCATCTAAAAGAGGTTTCGGATACCTATACCGCCGATCAGGTGGCTGCCCTGAAGGAGCATTATTTGTCCAAGAGTTTGTATCTGAATTTTCCCACGACTACGGAGTATTCAGATTTAGAAGAAGCCTTGAATACGGGTAAAGTCGATTCGCGGGTGAGTTATAAAATTGAGTTGGGCAATTGTGAAATTCTCAATTTAGGTCAATTGCATTCAGCGAATAAGTTTTTAGACCGATTTTATGAGGTTTATGAGCAGGAAACTGGAGACAAGCTGGATAAACCGACGTTCGATCAAACCCTAGACCGGGCGGTGATATTTGGTCATAAAACTCTATCGAAGCGGACAAAAGTGACCAAGGTTGATGATTTGATGAAACCGATTTTTGATGAATTCTTGGGATTGGAGAAAAACGGCAGCATGACCGATATTTTGAATCAGTTGGGTGCATCCGATTTAGTCGGCTTGCTGGAGAAAAAATGGCAAGGAGAAACGGTGGATACCGAGCAGTTTGTGGAAGCCTTAAGTGGAGGGTTGGCGAAGGTAAATCAAGCCTTAGAAACGCTCTACCGAGACAAGGTTTCGCCGTTGGTGTTTTATATTGGGGCAACGGGACTTATTCCCGATGAGTTAGACGCTGTTGCTTATACTGCGGATGAACTGGCTGCTAAATCTGGGGATTTGAAGTTTTCTAAGTCGGAAAAAGAGGGCATGTTCTTTGAAGTGGGGGATCTGATCCTCAGCGTTTATCCTAAGACTGAGTATTATAGCGTATCGTAAAGGACTTTCGGCAAGGGGTTGGGGGCGATCGCCAAAATCCCCCTCAACCCCCCACAGTTTTCCGTGTTAGCATAGGAGAAACAGCAGGTTCTGCTTCTCCTATACTCGCTATACTCAACCCATGAACAAGGTTAGTACAAGCTACATCCTCTGGTTCCTCGGCATGTTTGGAGCCAACGGTATCCATCGCCTCTATAATGGCAAGATCGCTACAGGAATCCTCTGGTGTTGTACCTTTGGCCTGTTTGGGGTCGGTCAATTTATTGACTTGATCTTTATTCCTAACATGGTCGATGAATATAACCTCAAATATCGGGCCAAACATGGCTTATCCCCCGCAGGTGTCCCCTTAGATCGTCAGACGATTCCCTGTCAAGTTGTGGACGTAACCGAAAAGCAAGCGCCAGAACCAGCTAAAGTGAAAGTGGTCAAAGCTGCGGCTGCACGAGGAGGACAAATTTCAGTCACCCAAGCAGTAGTAGATACCGGTTTAGATTTTCATGAGGTGGAAAGCCTGTTAATCGAGATGCTCAAAAAAGGTTATGCCACTGTAGATAATCATCCACAGACTGGGGTGGTTTTGTACCGATTTGAGGAACTGTAATCATAATTCCCTAAGATCTCGTGATTTCATAAATATGACGATTCATTTGTACCGATTCACTTAAATCTACCATGGGTAAAGGATAATCCACCCCCATCTGTACGCCAAATCGCTTTTGTTCCACCGCTAACAACTTCCAAGGTTGATGAATTTTAGTCGGTGGAACATTGGCTAATTCCGGTAACCAATGCTTGACATATTGCCCTTTTGGGTCATAATCTTGGGATTGTTTAGCAATATTAAAATAGCGGAAGCCTCGGCGATCGTTCCCCACTCCTGCCATATAATTCCAGTTTCCCCAATTACTACAGGGGTCATAATCAATTAAGCAGGATTCAAACCATTCTGCACCCATGCGCCAATCCATGCCCAAATTTTTGGTTAAAAAACTGGCGACGTTTTGCCGACCGCGATTGGACATAAAGCCGGTAGCCGCTAATTCTCTCATATTGGCATCAATTAAAGGAAATCCAGTATTTCCTTCCTGCCAGCGTTCAAATTGTTGCCAATCTTGTTTCCAAGGGAAAGATAATCCTTGCAGTCCAGACGCATAAAAGACTTTATTGCCATGTTTGGCACAAATGAAGCGAAAATAATCCCGCCACATGAGTTCAAAAATCAGCCAATAGGTGGATTCATTTTTAACTCGTTCTGATTCATACTTTTGTACTTCTTCATAAATGAAACGGGGGGATAGACAACCGCAAGTTAACCAGGGCGAAAACTTAGATGAACCATCGGCCCCTAACATTTGATTGCGAGTTTGTTTATAATGTTCTAGATGATTGCCCTGCCAAATATAATCTTGTATCCGTTGTAATCCTGCTTTTTCTCCACCCCGGAAAAATAAAACGGCTCGCGGGTCAGATCGGGGGTGTTCGAGTCCCCATTCTTCTAAGCTGGGAAGGTTGCCCGGATGGAGATTGGGTAAAGGGGGAAGTGTATCGGGAGTGGGGAAAGTGGGGCGCACCCTAGAGCGTTTTTCGACTTCTTTGCGATAGGGGGTGAAAACTTCGGGAATTTTGGCGATCGCCCAAGGCAAATCGTTAATGTGATAGAGTGTAGACCCCCAAAACCCTTGAGTGCTAATCTGATGCTGGCTTAAGGCTTTGTGGAGTTTCGTTTCGACTAACTTTTCTTCGGCTGTTACTTCCTGATGATAGTAAACAGCACTTGCGTTTAAGGTTATGGCTAACTCAGGAATGACGTTTTCCGGTAACCCTTGACGGATAATTAAATCGCTGCCGAGATCCCTTAATTTTTGCCGTAGCGTCCCCACGCTTTCCAGGAGAAATTTAGCGCGAAAAACACCCATCTTGGGAAAGCCAAAATGGGTGTTTTGCAACCAACGAGCATCAAAACAATAGACCGGAATCACCACAGCGCCGGTTTTCAGGGCTTGGGTTAGGGGTTCATGATCGTGCGATCGCAGATCGTTACGATACCAAAGAAGGATCGGTTTTTGGCTCATGAGTCTACGAAATCTCCTGGTGAGATTTGCCTAGGGGATAATTGGATTGATTGAGCAGGCTTTTCTTCAGTTTGCCATAAAAGGAGCAAGGCTTGATTAAAATGAAAGTCAGTATCGTAATCGAATAATTTTACCCTATGCTCGATTTCCTCAATTCTTGGTTAGGTCGTCCGTCAGAAAAGATTAAGGCAAACGTGGAAATTTACACTTGGCAAACTTGCCCGTTTTGTATCCGAGCCAAACTCTTATTATGGTGGAAAGGGGTTTCCTATACTGAATATAAGATTGATGGCGATGAAGCCGGTCGAAGCAAAATGGCAGAACGCTCTCAAGGACGGCGATCGGTTCCGCAAATTTTTATTAACGATCGCCACATCGGAGGCTGTGATGAGTTATATACTCTAGACCGACAAGGACAACTCAACCCCCTCCTCACCCAATAAAATCCCCGTGTCTCCCCTCACCCATCCCCTGTACCAACATCATCGCCATTGGATGACTCGCGCTCTTGAGCTGGCACAAACCGCAGCAGAAGCCGGGGAAGTGCCCGTAGGCGCGGTCATTCTCGATCGCCAGGGGCAGTTGCTGGCAGAAGGGGCAAACCAGAAAGAAGGCGATCGCGATCCCACTGCCCATGCTGAAATCATAGCCATCCGTGCAGCCTGCGATCGCCTCAACTCCTGGAACCTACAAGGCTGTACCCTCTATGTCACCCTCGAACCTTGCCCCATGTGCGCCGGAGCCATCATCCACGCTCGGTTACACCAGCTCGTCTATGGAATTGATGACCCCAAAACCGGAGCCATTCGCACCGTCTTAAATCTGCCCGATAGCGCCGCCTCCAACCACCGTCTTCAGGTATTATCAGGAATTCTTGAATCTCCCTGTCGCCAGCAGTTACAATCCTGGTTTGCACAACGAAGACAATAGCACCCCTCCTATCCGCCTCCCCAGAATGTGCCATAACGTTGCGTTACAATAATTAATATGAATTAACACTTCTTCATATCCAGACCCAATCCATGCAAACCACCATTTCATCTCACCCCCCATCCCACCCAACCGGCCAATATTGGCAGTGGCGCACCCACTCCATCTACTACACCCAAGCCGGAAAACCCAATCCCTCACACCCTCCCCTACTCCTCGTCCATGGGTTTGGAGCCTCAACCGATCACTGGCGTAAAAACATCGCCGAACTTCAGGAAAACTTTCAGGTTTGGGCCATTGACTTACTAGGGTTTGGGCGCTCTAGCAAGCCCAAATTAACCTATAGTGGAGACCTCTGGCGAGATCAACTCCATGACTTTATTACCCAAGTCATCGGTCAACCCGTCATCCTAGCCGGAAATTCCCTCGGCGGTTATGCCTCCCTCTGCGTCGCCGCTCACTATCCCCAGTCAGCCCTAGGCTTAGTCTTAATCAACAGTGCCGGGCCCTTTTCTGATAGTGAACCCCAAACCCCACCCAACCCCATCAAAGCCACCATCGGTAAGGTCACCCGTTGGTTATTTCTCCAACCTGGGATTAACTTTTGGCTCTTCCAATATGCTCGTCGGCGCTCAACCATCCGCAAAACCCTACTCAAAGTCTATCTGGATAAAACCGCCGTCACTGACCAACTTGTAGAAGAAATTTATCGCCCCTCCTGCGATGTTGGGGCCCCGGATGTTTTTGCTGCCGTCTTCAAAACCCCTCCCGGCGCAAAAGTCGATCATCTTTTGCAACAACTCACCTGTCCCCTGTTAGTGCTTTGGGGAGAAGCTGACCCTTGGATGAACGCCAGGGAAAGAAGTCCCAAGTTCCATCAATACTATCCCCATCTGACCGAACATTTCCTCCAAGCAGGCCATTGTCCCCATGATGAAGTCCCCACTCAAGTGAATGAGTTAATCCGTAATTGGATTGAGACCCAAGGAATCAAAAGCCAAAAGAATGACCTCTTTATCCCTTAAACTAGGGATGATTTGCCCCTTGTCTGTTTAAGAAGAGTGGGCGATCGCCCCTTAATCCTGATTGAATCACTATGGTAACCACACCTGATTTTTCCTTTTTTCCGCCCCGTCTATTAGCAACGGATTTCAATGACTTCATTGGCTTAAATTCTACGCCAGGACAGAATTCCCTCATTAACTATGCCGGAGGACTTTGGGCCCTAGCGGGAAACGATACCATCTATGGATCGAACCTCAGTGAAGTGATTTTAGGTAACCTGAACAACGATCAGTTGCGAGGTGGCCCGGGAGGCGATCGCCTCTTAGGAGGACAAAACGAAGACCTGCTCTTTGGTGAAAACGGAGACGATCTCCTGCGAGGAGACCTCGGTGACGACCAGATGTTTGGAGAAGCAGGGAATGACACCCTCCGAGGGGGCCAAGGTAACGATGTCCTCGACGGAGGAATTGGACAAGACTTCCTCATTGGAGATTTAGGCGTAGATAACCTGGTTGGAGGGGCCGGCTTTGATACCCTGGTTTTGCGTACCGATGAAGCCAACTTTAATCCCAATGTAGTCGATCTGATCCTGGACTGGAATCCAACCCAAGACTCTATCGGCCTCACCCATGGATTAAGCTATTCTAATCTCGGTTTTGATACCAGTCGCAACCTGGCCGGAGGAGGAGCCAACGATACCTTAATTGTTATTGGCTCGACGGGTCAAAGTTTAGGCATTGTTGTAGACTACACCCTAGGCTTGGGGCCAGCTAACTTTACCCCCATTACTCCGAACGATTTACAAGTCGGTTCTAATGTCTTTTTTCCTCTGATCCCCTAAATTTAAGACCAGCAGGAAATTCAACACCCGATCTTGTAGTCTGGAATAACCAAAATCATAGCGATCCATTTTTAGTGAGGATAGAACTTTGGCAACCACTCTTTTTGACGGAAATTTAGGTACTCGGCCGGCTCAACAAGGACAACTGAGCTTACAACAAGTTAATCCAACTCCTGCGGCCAATGAAACCCTAGGCAATAATCGAGTCACTCTCAATACAGATTTTACTGAAGATGGACAGACTGGCTTTGTGGGTTACACCAATTACCAGGCAACCAGCCTGATTCCGTTTCAACTCGCTCCGGTGAATGCCAATTTTCCCAATCTCGATCCCACGGCTGGCTATACCTTATCCTTTAATCTGGGAATTGATTCAGAAAATAGTCCCGATGACACTCGGTTTGGCTTCAGTGTTCTAGCTGTCAGTAATGGCGGTCAAAGTGAGATTGAACTCGATTTTGAAACTAACAAGATTTCGGCTCCAGCTACTGATTTTAATACGGCCACTGAATCCGTTGATTTTGACACGACAAATGCGACTAACTATGCACTGGCAGTTGAGGGTAATAGCTATACCCTTTCAGCCAATGGGAACCAAATTTTAACGGGATCTCTTCGCAACTATAACTTTGATCAAGCCACTACTCCCTTACCGTTTAATCCTTATGACACCTCCAATTTCATATATTTGGGAGATCTAACGGGTCGCGCTAGTTCTACCTTTTCTTTGGGTTCTGCTGCTATAGAAGTGGGGACAGCAGCCAATGATCCCGCAGACCCCGCAGACCCCGCAGATCCCGCAGATCCCGCAGATCCGACAGATCCGACAGATCCAAATCCGACGAATCCAGATCCTGTAGCGCCTCCAAGCGATCCTGTAGCACCTCCGAGTGACCCCGTAGCGCCTCCAAGTCCAACACCAACCCCGACTCCAACCCCGACCGATCCGACTTTAACTCCTGACTCAGGATTCCCTATCCCTCGTCTAATTTCCACGGATATTGATGATGTAATTGTGCTGAGTGCTACAGAAGGGACAAACTCCCTAATCAATTATGCCGGTGGCGTGTGGGCTTTAAATGGGAATGACCAGGTTTCGGGGTCATCCTTGAGTGAGGTAATTTTAGGCAATGAAGGTGATGATAACCTGCGCGGAGGGGGAGGCGGCGATCGCCTGTTAGGAGGACAAAACAACGATTTTATCGCGGGTGAAGATGGCGATGACCTCCTGCGCGGAGACCTCGGTAACGACCAACTCTCCGGAGGCGTAGGTAATGATGTCCTGCGCGGTGGACAAGGCAACGATCTGCTCAATGGTGGAGCAGGACAAGACCTGCTCATTGGCGATCTAGGTACTGATTTACTCACCGGTGGCGCAGATGCAGATACCTTTGTTTTCCGCACCGATGAAGCCACGGATAATCCCGGTTTAATCGATCAAATTCTTGATTGGAATGGTACAGACGATTTAATTGGTCTGACCGATGGTTTAACCTTCTCTAGCTTGGAGTTTGACATCAGTCTCAATTTAGCCGGAAGTTCTGCTAACGATACCTTAATTCGCATTGCAGCCACTGGACAAAGTTTAGGGGTTTTGGTGGATTACACGGGCGGCTTAAGCAGTGGCAACTTTATCTCTATGTCTGCGGCTCAAATGCAAGTGGGTGCGGAAGTCTTTTCTCCTCCCATTCCATAGTTAAATCAGCTCGCTTGGCGGTGATGACGTACAATAACTGAACAGAGAAAAATAGCGTTTTTGACGGTCATTAACCCCCAGGGGGTAATTCATGAATTGCCCCCACTCGTGATAGGGGTTAGTCCAGAGAAAAGCGCTGTCAACACAGTACCCGTTAGAGCCTCACTATGAGTCAAATTCAACAAATTTCTGGGCCCGGAATTCCATTAATTGGCGATGATATCGACACCGATCGCATTATTCCAGCCCGTTTTCTTCGCTGTGTCACGTTCGATGGCTTAGGAGAGGTGGTCTTTGAGGATGACCGGGCCCAAATGCAGGGCGAACATCCCTTCGATCGCCCCCAGTATCAAGATGGGAAAATTTTAGTGGTTAATGGTAATTTTGGCTGTGGTTCGAGTCGCGAACATGCTCCCCAGGCGATCGCCCGTTGGGGAATCAAAGCCATTATCGGCCAAAGTTTTGCCGAAATCTTCTTTGGTAATGGTGTGGCGATTGGACTGCCCTGTGTGACGGCTTCGAGCCAGGTCATTCAGGCGCTGCAAGAGGCGATCGCCGCTAACCCCCAAATTCCGCTTACCCTAGATCTCAATACCCTGACTTTAACCTGGGACGGCAACACCAGCCCCATTCACCTGAGCGCTGGGGCCCAACAAATGTTTACCACAGGCACATGGGACAGTTGCGGCCAACTCCTACAAGGGGTAGACTCCATTCGCGCCACCGCCGCCCAATTACCCTATCTTCAGTTCTAATCCCTATTCTCTAACGATCACTGTGTGGGAAACTCTGCTTTTATCCAATTTTGCCCTCGATCCTTGGCTGCAAGGATCGCTACTCCATCGGATCGTCGGATCGCTGAGAAACTGGCGCTCTGGTAGTGCCATCATGCAGTATGCCGACTGGATCGGCGCGACTCTGGTGGCCTTGGTTCTAGGGTTTAGCCCCTTTGTCTCCACAACTCTAATTGGTGTGCTGTTAGCCGCCTGTGGAGGGTTCTGGATTTTACTCACCCTCTCCGACGATCCGAGTCAGGAGCAACAACCCCTAGCCACTCCGATTCATGGGGTGGTGTTCCTGTTTGCCGTCATTTCCCTGGTGGCTACGGCCCTTTCGCCAGTAAAAATGGCGGCCCTGAAGGGATTGATTAAACTGGGTCTGTATTTACTGTTTTTTGCGTTTACGGCTCGCTTAACTCGCAATCAACGGATTCGCTCTAGTTTAATTACGATCTATCTATTAACCAGTTTGCCTGTAGCGGTTTATGGCATTCGTCAATACTTTTTTGGGGCGCGATCGCTGGCCACTTGGGTCGATCCGTCTTCTGCTTCTGCTGATGTCACCCGCGTCTATAGCTATTTGGGCAATCCTAATCTACTGGCCGGCTATCTCTTACCGGCGGTTATTTGGGGCTTGGCGGCGGTTTGGATTTGGAAGGGCTTTTTTCCCAAAATGTTGGCGATCTTGACGTTTGCGGTCAATTCTGCCTGCTTAGTGTTGACCTATAGCCGGGGGGGATGGATCGGGTTTGTGGTGGCTTTAACGGCCTTTGGTCTATTGGCGGTGTATTGGTGGAGCGCTAAGTTATCTCCCTTTTGGCAAAGGTTCGCCCTTCCCTTGACTTTTGGGGTTTTGGTGGCCTTATTTGCGATCGCCGTGTTTTTTGTGCCTCCCGTGCGCGATCGCGTCTCTAGTATTTTTGCCGGTCGCTCTGATAGCAGCAATAATTTCCGCATCAATGTCTGGATGGGCGCTCTGCGGATGATAGAAGCTTATCCGATCGTGGGTATTGGCCCAGGGAATAGCGCCTTTAATAAGATCTATCCCCTGTTTATGACTCCCAAATATTCTGCCCTCAGCGCCTATTCCGTGTTACTAGAAACGGCTGTAGAAACCGGTTTCATTGGTTTAAGCGTGTTCCTGTGGTTTTTAGCCGTCACGTTTTCTCAGGGATGGAAACAACTGCAACGTCTGCGGGAGATGGCTTCACCTGAAGGCTGGTGGTTAATGGGAGCATTGGCGATCGCGATCGGTATGATGGCCCATGGCGCAGTAGACACGGTTTGGTATCGTCCCCAGGTCAATACCCTTTGGTGGTTTACCGTAGCTATTATCTCTAGTTATAGCGCTTCGCGCGGTAATAGGTAATAGGTATAGCGCAGCGCTATAAAAATTTAGGGAGCAAGATGCTCCCACTCCAGTAATATAATCGATTCGATTAACCCTGAGACAAGGGCAAAAGTCTATTCAGACTGAAAGACTCCCCCCTAAGTCCTCTCCCTTCTTGCCTCTTGCCTCTTGAGCGGCTAATTAACTGAATGTCTTTCTAGGGTGAATTCAATCAACTGATGTACCAGTTCCGGGAAAGGAGTGCCGGTATTAGCCCAGAGTTGGGGGTACATGCTGGTGGCGGTAAAGCCGGGTAGGGTGTTGATTTCGTTAATGAGGACTTCCCCCGTAGACTCCACATAGAAAAAGTCTACTCTAGATAATCCGGAGGCATCTACGGCTTGGAAGGCTTGAATAGCCATTTCTCGGATGCGATCGCTCACTTCGGAGGGTAAGTTAGCCGGAATGAACAGATCGGCTTTGCCCGCAGTATATTTGGTTTCGTAGTCGTAGAAGTCGCTCTCAAACGTGATTTCGCCCACTACCGACGCTTTGGGATAGTCGTTGCCGAGTACGGCACATTCGACTTCTCTGGCAGTTACACCCGCTTCAATGATAATTCTACGGTCATAACTGGCGGCATTATCTAGGGCGTTTTCCAGTTCTTGGCGCGATCGCACTTTAGCAATACCCACCGACGATCCCAGGTTAGCCGGTTTCACAAAACAGGGATAACCCAGCGCCTCTTCTATCTCATCGCAGAGTTTCGGAAACACACAAGGATTAGACCACACCTGAGCGCGAGTCACTGCCTTATAGTTAACTTGGGCTAAACCCGCTTGGGCAAATACCATTTTCATCGTAATTTTATCCATCCCCACCGCCGATCCCACAATTCCAGAACCCACATAGGGCACTTGCATCAGTTGCAGCAAGCCTTGAATGGAGCCATCTTCACCATTGGGGCCGTGTAAAATCGGAAACCATATGTCAATCTCGTTCACTTGCTGGGGAAACTCCCACAAACTCCCTACCGGTGGGATCTCTGTAGATAAGGGTATACCCGATTCCAGGACTTGGGCGGCGGTTTCTGGTTCATACCAGTAACCATCTTTACGGATATAGAAGGGAAGGACTTGGTAGCGATCGCCATTTTCTCCCATTTGCAGCGCTGCGGCGATCGCCTTTGCCGAAACCATCGAAACCTCATGCTCCCCCGAACATCCCCCAAACAACAGTCCTATCCGCTTCTGGCTCATAACCCTGTTTTCCTCTCCCTGTCAACAACAAAGAATTTATTATATCAATTAAAAATTAAAAAATTTAGGGATTTTCTCTTTCTCAATACTGTTACAGCGCTTCGCGCGGTAATGGGTAATGGGTAATGGGTAATGGGCAGAATCGATGTTCTTGAGGAAAAAGGGGCACAATTGGGAAGACCCTATGTTGATACACTTACCGCGCTTCGCGCGGTAATGAGGTACAGTCGGAAAAGATCCCCCTAAATCCCCCTTAAAAAG
>NZ_JAQPOK010000163.1 GCF_030068445.1 Roseofilum halophilum BLCC-M91
CAATTGGGAGAGTAAACCCAAGGCAGATGGATGGGTTGGGGGTTCTGAGGATGGCTCGAAAATCAGATCGATAGAGAGGGTTTCCCCTGGAATTTCTCGGCTAATTTCCACCGTTCCCAGGGGTTCGAGCAGTTCTTTGAGGTATTGCTTGGCAAATTGATCGTGAGGTTGGCGTGTCACTACAAGAGAGCATTTGGGTAGGATTAATACTCTATTTTATGACAGTTGGCGATAAAACTCCGTTTCGCTTCGCGATCGCCTGCTCATCCCAAGACCAAGATAGGAGCCAAGATCTCCTTATCCATTCCCAACCCGCTTAAACCTTGATATAATAAGCAATTCACTTCCCTGTATTCTCGGCGAAAAAAGCCAAAAACCCGATCGCTCTCACCATCGGGTAAACATCAATGTTAGGATTGCCACAGAGAAGAAACGAAAGATGTGTCAATAAAAGGTAACGAATTGCATGGTAGAGATAGATAAGTCAATATCCTTTGACGGACGGGATATTCGGCTAAAAGTGGGAATTCTTGCGCCTCAAGCTGGTGGTTCAGTTCTGATCCAATCGGGAGATACGGCAGTTTTAGTGACGGCAACTCGTGCCGAAGCACGGGAAGGAATCGATTTTCTTCCCCTATTGGTGGACTATGAAGAGCGACTCTATGCCGCCGGACGAGTACCGGGTGGATTTTTGCGTCGAGAAGGAAAACCCTCCGAAAAAGCCATCTTAACCAGTCGCTTAATCGATCGCCCCCTGCGTCCCCTGTTTCCTTCCTGGTTACGGGATGATATTCAAGTCGTGGCCACTACCCTGTCCATGGATGACCGGGTTCCCCCCGATATTTTAGCCGTCACGGGGTCATCTCTAGCGGTGATGTTAGCGAAAATTCCCTTTAATGGGCCCATGGCTGCTGTACGGGTAGGCTTAGTGGGCGATGATTTTGTGATTAACCCCACCTATACAGAAGTGGAAAATGGTGACCTGGATCTAGTGGTAGCTGGCTCACCCGATGGCGTGATTATGGTCGAATCTGGTGCGAATCAACTGCCAGAGCAAGATATCATCGAAGCGATCGATTTTGGGTACGAAGCCGTTGGTGACTTAATTAATGCCCAACGGGAATTAATGGCGGATATGGGCATCGAATTAGTCACCGAAGAACCGCCAGCAGAAGACCCCACCCTGACCAATTTTATTAGCGATCGCACCACGGAGAAAATTAAAGGAGTCCTCTCCCAATACGACCTGGATAAACCCAGTCGCGATCGACTCCTGGACGAAATTAAAGAAACCGAAGTCTCCTCGGCGATCGCCGAATTGCCAGAAGAAGACCCCATTCGTCAAGCCGCAGAAGCCAATGAGAAGGCGATCGGTAAAACCTTCAAAAGCTTGACGAAGAAACTGATGCGTAAACAAATTGTGGACGAGGGAGTGCGTGTCGATGGACGCAAACTCGATGAAGTTCGCCCCATCTCTTGCATGGTTGGTCTCTTGCCTCCTAGGGTTCACGGTAGCGCCCTCTTTAACCGAGGATTAACCCAAGTGATGTCCATCGTCACCCTGGGAACCTCCGGCGATGCCCAAGAACTCGATGACTTGCATCCCGATGCCCAAAAACGCTATATCCATCACTACAACTTCCCCCCCTACTCCGTTGGCGAAACCAAACCCATGCGATCGCCCGGTCGTCGGGAAATTGGCCACGGCGCTCTAGCAGAACGGGCCATCATGCCCCTATTACCGCCAAAAGAAGACTTCCCCTACGTGATCCGAGTCGTCTCCGAAGTCCTTTCCTCCAACGGCTCGACCTCCATGGGATCGGTTTGTGGCTCCACCCTGAGCCTCATGGATGCCGGTGTCCCCATCTCTAAACCTGTGAGCGGTGCGGCTATGGGTCTGATTAAAGAAGGAGACGAAGTTCGTATCCTCACCGATATTCAAGGCATCGAAGACTTTCTTGGTGATATGGACTTTAAGGTAGCCGGTACAGACTCCGGGATTACCGCCTTACAACTGGATATGAAAATTACGGGCTTACCCGTAACTATCATTGCCGATGCCATCAAACAAGCCAAACCTGCTCGGCTACATATCCTCGAAAAAATGCTGTCTACCCTCAGCACCCCCCGCGAAAGCTTATCCTCCTATGCCCCTCGGTTAATTAGTTTCAAAATTGACCCAGAAAAAATTGGTTTGGTCATTGGCCCTGGAGGAAAAACCATTAAAGGCATTACCGAACAAACGGGAGCCAAAGTCGATATCGAAGATAACGGCACGGTCATGGTCTACAGCTTGGATGCCGAAAAAGCCCAACAAGCCCAATACCTGATTGAAAGCATGACTAAAACCCTCACGGCAGGGGATGTCTATCTGGGTAAAGTCACTCGCATTATTCCCATTGGCGCATTCGTGGAATTATTTCCCGGTAAAGAAGGAATGATCCATATTTCCCAGTTGGAAGATCGGCGAGTGGGTAAAGTCGAAGATGTGGTAGCTGTCGGTGATGAAGTGATTGTTAAAGTCCGCGAAATTGATAATCGAGGACGCATCAATCTCACCCGCTTGGGGATTCATCCAGAGGAAGCAGAAAAAGCGAGAAAAGAGGTTAAATCCTTTTAGCACTCGATCGCCCAGCGACTCCGCAGGAGTATCGCAACTTTTGCTCGTCAATCCTCGATAGTCAACTGTTCATTGGGTATGGGAGGAACCGTAGAGAAGACGTTTCGGCTCTTTGCCGACATCAAAAGCAACTTATCCTGACTCGGATACTCAACGCTGTCAAAGAAAGAGATAAAGTGTTGTTCGTATCTAGCTGCTATGAGTCACCATGGTTTATTGGCCCTCAGTCTACTGGCCCAAGGGACAGTAGCCGATCTGGGCGACGGACTTCTCACCGTTCCCAAAATTGATGAGTTAGACCCTCCCGTACCCCAAGCATTCTCCGAGCAGTCTTGGGCACAAATCGTTGAGGAAGTTTTGGACGATTTGCCCAAGGTTGATGACTTTCAACCCCAGTTTAGTTCAGTAGAAACTTTAGTTTCTAAGTCAAATTTAGATCGACTTGAAAACTTCCCTTCCTTCCCTCCTCAACCGCCGAAAGCCCCTACGCCCCTTCCCTGGCGACCGGTATCGGGCATACAACTTTATCAACAACGACTGGCGGCGTTGAAAGCTGGTCAAATTTATACTCGTCTGCCTGCGGATAGCTTTGTCGAGCGCTGGGCAAAAGCCACCGAACACCCCACCCATCAACAATGGCAATGGTTGCTAGAGCTAGAGGCTAAGGCGATCGCCACCGGTCAAGGAACAAATCGCCTCAATGTCTTAGTGGGAGACTCCCTCAGCGTCTGGTTTCCCCATGAACAACTCCCCCCAGGCAAATTATGGCTCAATCAAAGTGTCTCCGGAGAAGCAACTCGCCATATTCTTAAACGGTTGCATTTCTTCAATGCTACCCAACCCGATCGCATTTTTGTCTTATCCGGAATTAATGATTTGCGTCAGGGAGTCACCAATGAGGTGATTATCCAAAACTGGCGCACCCTGGTGCAAACCTTGCGCCAAAACCATCCCCACTCAGAAATCGTTCTCCAGTCCTTGTTACCCACCCGGTTAGCTGCTATTCCTAATGAGCGCATTCGTCATCTTAATGGGCATTTAGCGGCGATCGCCCATCAACAAGGAGCCACCTATCTCGATCTCTATCCCCTGTTTACCGACAACCAAGGAAACCTCGATCGCCACTTGACCACCGATGGCATTCACCTGAGTCGCCAAGGTTACAGCATTTGGCAACAAGCCCTCACAGACTATGAAAATCCCCAGCGCTTAGATCGAAGCTATCATGCCACTGATGTAGATGGGGAGATGGGGGGATAGGGAGATGGGGAAGCTTTTGCCTTTTGCCTCTTGCCTTTTGCCTCTTGCCTTTTGCCTATTCCCTCTCCCTACCGTTTTAAGTTCTCCAAACCCTGAGTGACTCGCGCTGAGTCAATGCGATCGCCCTGTTGAATTGTATCGACGACTTCCATCCCCTCGGTGACATAGCCAAAGACGGCATAATTGCCATCGAGAAAGGAAAGATCGGCCAAGGTGAAATAAAACTGGGAGGAAGCAGAATCGGGAAATTGCGATCGCGCCATTGCCACTGCGCCACGGGTATGCTGAAGTTCCGGAGGCTTATTGATTTGTGCCGCTGGCAACGTCCGGCTATAAACCGGCTCACTCTCACCTTCTGGGGTAATCTCCAGGGGAATTTGTCGTTCTTCTCCCGTTGCCGGATCGATAAATCCACCGGTTCCATTGCCAAGAGGATCGCCCCCTTGAACCACAAAGGGTTGAGGCTCCCGCACCACCCGATGAAACGTCAAGTTATCATAAAACCCGCGTTCGACTAAATCCACAAAGTTGCCTGCGGTTACCGGGGCTTTTGTGCCATCCACATTAATCGTAATTGGGGAGCCATTAACCGTCATCTGTACCGTTGCTTGACCCTCTAAACTAGGCAGTCCGTCAAAGGGGCGATCGGGATCGGCACTGGCAACTGGCGAAGCCGTAACGTCTGTAGCTGTGGGGGAGCCATCGGATTCCGGAGCAGAGAGGTCACCACTACATCCGGCGATCGCCAATACACTCAAGAGCATCAGTGAAATGACCCAATATTTTGGTCTAAGTTGCATAGGATAGGATTGATTTAATTTCTGTTACCAAGGCTACTCATTGATTCTACCGGACAGGGTTTTTTAGAGTCCTTCTAAAGGCACTTCTAAAAATCGGGCTAACTCGGCGGCTTGGTTTTCTAGGTCTGAAAGGCTTATGGGTTGTCCCACACGGGTTAAGGGGATATTACCTTTTCCTTTGACGCGCAGATAAATTTTCCGTTGAGGATTGAGTCCTTCTTTGATAATTACGCCCACGGCTTGAATATCGTCTAAGGGATAGGTCAAGTCAATTGTGCGGTTTTTGCCGGGAAAACCCCAACGAAAGATTTGAGCCTTACCCGTTTCGGCATTAAATTCGTTGTATCCGCCGCCCACATCCCAGAGAATCACCAGCCATAGATACAGAGCCAGCAATAATCCGGCACTACCATACAAGCCCATCACCAAACCTTGAGGCACAAACACTAGATCCGTGGGGTTGCTAAAAGGTATGAGGTTGACTTGTGAGTAGCTTGATATCCCTGCCAGTAAAAAGCCCGTTGCGCCAATCGAAATGATGGTCGCCCAAGCATAATTACTCAGTCGGCGCGAACCGAGAATGGATTGATGTAAAACTTTTTGGTTCGTTGGTGTGGAGGTTCCTTGTGCCGTCATAGGTCTGGGTAGAGTTGGATCGCTATACCAAATTAAGAGTGCTTTCTGATTCTACCTTAATCTTTGCCCACCGTTGCTAGAAGGCGATCGCTCTGCTGACCTCATCTAGCCCCTCTGTGTTCTCAGACAATCTGAGAATATGTGTGACATATTGTAAAAATTCTCAGATTGTTTATTATAGATAGTATGCGGAAAATCCAATCTCCTTAAGGAGTTGGATGCCTTTTCTGCTTTCTTGTGGTATGTTAAGAAAGATTAATTTGCCCCTGAGCCGAAGCTCCAGTGGCAAATTAATTAAAGTAATGGCTGTTCCTGAAAGTGGAGAGGTCTTAACCTCATAGGAAAAGACACTCAAGGATTTTACCACCGAGTTGTTAATTCCTTGAATATCCGCTCAGGAAACTTTTGGGAATTCATCCCCTGCAATTGATTTAAATTTGTAACGTCAGAGGATTTGCTCAATGACAATCGCAGTCGGACGCGCCCCCAGTGAAAGAGGATGGTTTGATGCCCTCGACGACTGGCTAAAGCGCGATCGCTTCGTCTTCATCGGATGGTCAGGACTCCTCCTGTTCCCCTGCGCCTACCTCTCCATCGGCGGTTGGCTCACCGGAACCACCTTCGTCACCTCCTGGTACACCCACGGACTGGCTTCTTCCTACCTCGAAGGCGCTAACTTCCTCACCGTAGCCGTATCTTCTCCCGCAGACAGCATGGGACACTCCCTGCTCTTCCTCTGGGGGCCAGAAGCCCAAGGAAACTTCGCTCGCTGGTGTCAGCTCGGTGGACTTTGGCCCTTCGTCGCTCTCCATGGA
>NZ_JAQPOK010000164.1 GCF_030068445.1 Roseofilum halophilum BLCC-M91
TCTACCCTCTTAGGTGAGGATGAAGTCCAGACGCTCCCACCGCTTGGGAACAATCTCTTAGTTGTCAAGGGCTTGTGACCCTTGCCAGCCTTACGCTTCAGGTGTTATTCCTATGCTTTTAGGCTGAACGAATCGCACCCATGCTACTATTATGCATGTTAGCCAATGGTGAAAGGAAACGACCAGATAAAGACCGACATCTGGAACAAAACTTAAGCCAAAAATTTATGCCGTCCTCCCGTCAAACCGTCAAAAGACAGGATAAGCTAAAAAACTAGAGCTACGGTGATGGGTGAAGAGTCAGACCCTTGACCGGAGTGAGATGATTGTAGATGTAGCGAATCAGATTAGGTGACCCTCAATGATGGATGAGTCCAAGCCAGTAGAAAATCCTCAGAGTCCTACCCCCGAAGACCCCTTGCATCAGGCAGAACAGGAAGCCAATGTTTCTGTCTCCGATCAAGAAACTCCCAGCGATCTAATGGGGAAGGAAGAAGACCCGGTTGAAGTAATGGAAGAGGGAGCTGCCCAAGCCACCCAAGAGGCAACATCGGCCCCCTCACCAACTCCCGATCCGGTGGCCCATGAAGCTGACGTTGCCCAAGCTGCTTTACTAGCAGAAGTGTTAGCCAGTAAAGAAGCTGAATTGGCGACCTTGAAACAGGGTTACGATGAAGTAAAAGCTCAATACCAACGTTTAGGTGCAGATTTTGATAACTTCCGCAAACGGACGCAAAAAGAAAAAGGGGACTTAGAAGATCAGACCAAGTGTAAGACCCTACAAGAATTACTGCCAGTCGTGGATAACTTTGAACGAGCGCGATCGCACATCAAACCCCAAAACGAAGGGGAAATGACCATCCACAAAAGTTATCAAAGTGTCTACAAACAATTAGTAGACTGTCTCAAACGCATCGGCGTTGCCCCCATGCGAGCAGAAGGGAAAGAATTCGATCCCAATCTCCATGAAGCCGTCATGAGAGAGGCAACCTCAGAATACCCAGAAGGGACAGTAGCAGAAGAACTCATGCGAGGCTATATGCTCAACGATCGCGTCCTACGCCATGCCATGGTAAAAGTCGCATCGGCTCCAGAAGAAGAGGCCGAACCAGAACCCCCTGTGGAGGAAGAAGCCAGCGAACCCAGCAGTGAACCGGAAGCGGAAAACACTGAGAGCTAAAACCGCGATCTAAACTCAACGGTCATCGGTAAAGTAAAGGGTAATTCTACCAACTTCAGGTCAATATCCAACTTGAACCCTTACCCCTTACTGCTCACCCATCACCCGTTATTAACCTCAACATCTGGCAGCTTAACATGGGAAAAGTTATTGGGATTGATTTAGGCACAACCAATAGTTGTGTATCGGTATTAGAGGGAGGTCAACCCGTCGTCATCTCCAATGCAGAAGGCGGCAGAACTACCCCCAGTATGGTCGGCTTTGGCAAAGCAGGCGATCGCCTCATCGGCCAACTCGCCAAACGGCAAGCCGTCACCAACGCCGAAAACACCATCTATAGCATCAAACGGTTCATCGGTAGACGCTGGGAAGACACCGAAATGGAACGCTCCCGCGTCCCCTACAAATGTATCCAGGGTCGCGATAACACCGTCGATGTGCAAGTGCGGGGGCGCAACTACACCCCCCAAGAAATTTCCGCCATGATCCTACAAAAACTCAAGCAAGACGCGGAAAACTACCTGGGAGAACCCGTCACCGAAGCCGTAATCACCGTTCCCGCCTACTTTACCGACGCTCAACGGCAAGCCACCAAAGATGCAGGCAACATCGCCGGTTTAGAAGTCAAACGCATTATCAACGAACCCACGGCTGCCGCCCTCTCCTACGGTCTCGACAAACAAGACCAAGAACAACTGATCCTCGTTTTCGACCTCGGTGGCGGAACCTTCGATGTCTCCATCCTCCAACTCGGCGATGGCATCTTTGAAGTCGTTGCCACCTCCGGCAACAACCATCTCGGCGGTGATGACTTCGATAACTGCATCGTTACCTGGATGATCGAAGAATTCAAAGACCAAGAAGGTATCGATCTATCTGTAGACAAAATGGCCCTGCAACGGCTGCGAGAAGCGGCGGAAAAAGCCAAAATCGAACTCTCAAACATGACGGCTACCTCCATCAACCTCCCCTTTATCACCGCCGATGAAACCGGGCCCAAACATCTAGAAATGGAGTTAAGTCGCTCTCAATTTGAAGAATTAGCCCAAGATATGGTTCGAGGAACCTTAGAACCGGTTCAGCAAGCCCTCAAAGATGGGGATAAAACCAAAGAAGATATCGATCGCATCATCTTAGTCGGCGGTTCCACTCGCATCCCCGCCGTTCAAGAAGCCCTGTACCAATACTTTGACGGCAAAAAACCCGATCGCTCCGTCAACCCAGACGAAGCCGTAGCCCTCGGTGCTGCCATCCAAGGCGGGGTAATGGGCGGCGAAATTAAAGACCTACTTCTGCTCGATGTCACCCCCCTATCCCTGGGTATCGAAACCCTGGGTGAAGTGTTCACCAAAATCATTGAACGCAATACCACCATTCCCACCAGCAAAACCCAAATCTTTTCCACCGCCACCGACGGCCAAACCTCCGTAGAAATCCATGTCCTACAAGGGGAGCGGGCTATGGTCGCTGACAATAAAAGCCTGGGAAAATTCCAACTCACCGGCATTCCCCCCGCCCCCAGAGGTGTACCTCAAATTGAAGTCTCCTTTGAAATTGATGCCAATGGTATCCTCAAGGTATCGGCACGGGACAAAGGTACGGGACGCGAACAAAGCATCGAAATTACCAATACTGGCGGCTTAAGTCAGTCAGAAGTCGAAAAAATGCGGCAGGAAGCAGAAGTTTATTCTGAATCTGACCGAGCGCGTCGTCAATTAGCGGAACTGAAAAACCAATCTGAAGGGCTATTCCAAAGCTACTATTCCACGTTAGAGCAAAATCAAGAGGTCATCCCAGAAGACCTGAAAGTGGAAGCCCAAAGCCGCATTGAGCAACTTCGGGCCAGTTTAGGCGCTTCAGACACCACGGTGGAAGCGGTCAAAGAACAAATGCATGGGCTGCAACAAATCCTATTTACCATTGGCTCATCGGTATATGCCGATTCAGGTTCGACTGATGACTTTAGCCAAGGGGAAACAGTGATTGATTCCGGAGCAGCCACCGTTCAAAGTCCGGTAGAATCAGCTCAAGAGGAAGAGGATTTTAGCTTTGATGAGGAGGACGAAACTGTTTCGGCTGACTATGAAGAAATTGAGTAAATCCTTCAACGTTTTACCCCCCTAATCAAACTTCTAGTCAAACTAAGCTGTCTCCCCCCCCAAGAGACCGCTATAATAATGTGCAGTTCTATATGCCCACTTGTTGAGAGATCCCTGAAAGACAGAGCGCCCTATGGCCGACTACTATGAAATTCTCGGTGTTTCCCGCGAAGCAGACAAAGAAGAAATCAAGCGCGCCTACCGCAGGTTGGCGCGAAAATATCACCCGGATGTTAATAAAGAACCGGGAGCAGAAGACAAGTTCAAAGAAATTAACCGAGCTTATGAAGTCCTATCAGAGCCAGAGATGAAAGCTCGATATGACCGCTTCGGTGAAGCGGGAGTCAGTGGCGGAGCTGGAGGCCCTGGTTTTGGGGACTTTGGCGATATGGGTGGTTTTGCAGATATTTTTGAGAGCTTCTTCAGTGGCTTTGCTGGCGGCGGAATGGGAACCCAAGGTGCAAGACGACGGGGCCCAGTCCGAGGTGATGATTTACGATTGGATTTGAAGTTGGACTTCAAAGAAGCCATTTTTGGTGGTGAAAAAGAGATTCGGATTAATCATCTAGAAACTTGTAAAACCTGTAATGGTTCGGGAGCTAAACCCGGAACGAAACCGGTAACTTGTCAAACCTGTGGCGGTTCTGGGCAAATCCGCCGCGCCACCCGCACGCCTTTTGGTAGTTTCACTCAGGTGTCCGTTTGTCCAGCTTGTAATGGTCAAGGACAGGTGATTCAGGATAAGTGTAATGATTGTGGAGGCAGTGGGAATAAGCAGGTTACTAAGAAATTGAAGATTAATATCCCAGCAGGGGTGGATAATGGTACTCGGCTGCGGGTCTCTAATGAGGGAGATTCGGGACAGCAGGGTGGCCCTCCGGGGGATTTGTATGTGTATTTGTTTGTGAATGAGGATGCGGATTTCCGGCGGGATGGTATTAATGTGCTGTCGGAAATTAAGGTGAGTTATTTACAGGCAATTCTTGGATCTCGCGTGCAGGTGAAAACGGTGGATGGTACGGAAGAGTTGACGATTCCGGCAGGAACGCAACCGAATACGGTGTTAACTCTGGAAAATCGAGGGGTTCCTCGGTTGGGAAATCCGGTTAGCCGGGGCGATCATTTGATTACGGTGGGGGTGGAAATTCCTAATCCGAAACAGTTGAGCGCGGATGAGAAGGAGCATTTGAAGGAGTTGGAGCGCTTACGTGGCGATCGCCAAGATAAGGGAGGTGGACTTTTTGGAGGCATTTTTAATAAATGAGTCCCCAGACGAATTTAGGTACTCCTGATACTCAACTGGATTTACGGGGTACACCTTGCCCCCTCAATTTTGTTCGCACCAAGCTACAACTGGAAAAAATGGCTCCGGGTTCCTTATTGGAAGTCTGGTTAGATGCGGGCGAACCCATTGAGCAGGTTCCGGATAGTCTGAAAATGGCAGGCTATCCTATTGAGGGACTAGAAGAGTCGAGCAAGGGCGAGGATGAGCCGTTTTTTCGGCTGCAAGTTCGGCGACCTAAAACTGAGAATTTGCCTTCACCATGAATGAGGTTTGGGTGGGTACGGTGTTGGCGGTGCAAGCGAATTTTTATCAAGTGCAACTTGATGAACAAGAAGACACTCCTTTGCTCTGTACCCGACGATCTCGCCTGAAGAAGATTGGTCAACGGGTGATGGTGGGCGATCGCGTGCGGGTGGAAGATCCAGATTGGGCCGGTTTGCGAGGGGCGATCGCCGAAGTCTATCCCCGCACCACAGAGTTATCTCGGCCTCCTGTGGCTAATGCGGATCAAATATTACTGGTATTTTCCGTCGAGCAACCGACCCTTGACCCCTACCAACTGAGCCGATTTCTGGTCAAAGGGGAATCGACTCAACTTGGTTTATGTCTCTGTTTGAACAAAAGCGACCTGGTTTCTACTCAGTGGCAAGAGCAATGGCATCACCGGTTAGGACAATGGGGTTATGTGCCTGTGTTTATTAGTGTGGTCACTGGGCAAGGATTAACTGAACTAGCAGAGCAGTTGGCCCAACGAGTTACCGTCGTTGCCGGGCCCTCTGGGGTGGGAAAATCGAGTTTAATTAATGCTCTGATTCCCGATGCCCATCTGCGAGTGGGCAAAGTGTCCGGGAAGCTGCAAAAGGGACGACATACCACCCGTCATGTGGAGTTATTTAAGTTACCGGGTGGCGGGCTGTTGGCGGATACACCAGGATTTAATCAGCCGGATGTAGACTATCCCCCGGAACAGTTAGCTGATTATTTTCCTGAAGTGCGGAGTCTGATGAACGTGGAGACTTGTCAGTTTAGTGACTGTTTGCATCGGGAAGAACCGGATTGTGGGATTCGGGGAGTGTGGGAACGCTACGACCATTATCTGATGTTTTTGGAAGAGGCGATCGCCCGTCAGGAACAGCGCGATCGCCTTGGCGATCCGGAATCTACCCTGAAGCGCAAAGGTGATAATACTTATGAACCGAAACTGAATAGCAAAAAATATCGCCGTCCCTCTCGTCGCACCCAACAACAACAACTGGAAGAATGGTACAAAGATGCCGAATTTGAAGGCTTATAGGTTGATTCTTCTCTAATGGCGATGCTGTAAGGATTTTTGTAGCTCACGCAAACCCAACCAGCCAAGATAACAGCCGATCGCATAATGAGGAAAGTCCCACCACACAAATGTCGTCCCTAGAATCAGTTGACCTAAAAGGGTCGATCGCATGGCTTGCAGTAGGGGAGGATGCCACAGTTGTAGCACTTCCAGAAAGGAGGTGAAGAGAAAAACAGCGATCGCTACTTTCCAAAGCCGTAATCTTGGCCAAGCTAAGGTGACCAAAATCATCCACAGAATCTCATAGAGAATACCGCCAGCATAATCAATGATCCACCCTTCTGCCCAACCGCGATAAAACTTGGTCGCCATTCCCAAAGGAATAATCGCTATCAAACTTACCAAGAGCCAACGCCGATAGGCTTTGAGCTGGAATTGCATCCTTGAATTCAACGCAAGAACCACACACTTGAGAAAAAAGATCTGTAGCCGGTCAATCAAGATGATAAACTATTATATGGGAAATTTGCGCCTTGTACTTCAGTCATCCTAAAGACAAGACTCGCAACATCACAATCCTGAGCAAGACCTCATCTTGAAAGGTCAGTCGAGGTATGGGTGGTAACAACTCAGACCGAGAACTGTATGGTTGTTTGTACTTGCCATCAGTCTCAGGTCAATGATGCCCACCTAACACTTGTGAACCATTTATCTTCAGTAGATCTTATGACTGCAATAGCCGAAAAGCTCAATTACGACATCAAAGACATTTCCTTAGCCCCCCTAGGCAAACAGCGCATTGAATGGGCAGGACGGGAAATGCCAGTTCTCAAACAAATTCGGGAACGCTTTGCTAAAGAAAAACCCTTAGACGGAATTCGGCTAGTTGCCTGCTGTCACGTGACCACAGAAACGGCTAATTTGGCGATCGCCCTTCAAGCAGCCGGCGCTGACGCGATTTTAATTGCAAGTAACCCCCTCTCTACCCAAGATGATGTTGCCGCTTGCTTAGTTAAAGACTATGGCATTCGCGTTTATGCCCTCAAAGGGGAAGATACCCCAACCTACAAACGTCACGTACAAGTCGCCCTAGACCACCATCCCCAAATTATCATCGATGATGGTAGTGACGTAGTTGCTGAACTGGTCAAGGAACGTCAAGAACAAGTTCCCGAAATCATCGGCACAACCGAAGAAACCACCACCGGTATCGTGCGCTTAAAAGCCATGTTCAAAGATGGGGTTCTCACCTTCCCCGCAATGAATGTCAATGATGCGGACACCAAGCACTTCTTCGATAACCGCTACGGAACCGGTCAATCTACCCTCGATGGTATCATTCGCGCCACCAACGTCCTGTTAGCCGGTAAAAACGTAGTGGTCGTTGGTTATGGCTGGTGCGGTAAAGGTGCAGCGCTGCGGGCACGGGGTCTCGGTGCAAATGTAATTGTTACTGAAGTAGACTCTGTACGTGGTATCGAAGCTATCATGGATGGGTTCCGGGTAATGCCCATGGCAGAAGCGGCTCCCCAAGCCGACCTGTTTATTACCGTAACCGGGAATAAGCATGTGATCCGCAAAGAGCATTTTGAAGTGATGAAAGACGGAGCCATGGTTTGTAACTCCGGTCACTTCGATATCGAAATTGACCTGGACAGCTTGGGTAAAATGGCCACCGAAGTTAAGGATGTACGCCCCTTTACCCAACAATATGTTCTGCCTAGCGGTAAGTCCGTTGTCGTTCTGGGCGAAGGTCGTTTAATTAACTTGGCTGCGGCGGAAGGACACCCCAGCGCCGTAATGGATATGAGTTTTGCGAACCAGGCTATGGCTTGTGAATATCTGGTGAAAAACCACGGTAAACTTGAACCGGGTATGCATTCGATTCCCCAAGAAGTTGACCATGAAATTGCTCGCCTGAAGTTGGCAGCCATGGGCATCAAGATTGATACCCTCACCGCAGAGCAAGTGGAATACATGAATAGCTGGACGGTCGGAACTTAAGATCGTTAGGGGGACAGGGAGAGGGAGGATTTTATTAAACCCCCCATTACCCCATTCCCCCATTCCCCTACTCTTTTTGCCATTTATGCCTAAACTTTCGGTAGAATTCAAACGTTATTTTTGGCAAGAAAACCGCTCTTCTGAGGTGACTTTAGCAGAAATGCTGGAACTGGCAGGAGAGCGGGTTTTTGGTTTTTTGTTTGTGCTGTTGTCCTTGCCGTCTGCCCTGCCTATCCCTGCTCCTGGGTATTCGGTTCCGTTTGGGATTGTGATGTTGTTACTGGCAGTGCAGCTTATTTGGGGCGCGAAACAGCCTTGGGTTCCGAAACGGATTTTAAATGGAAAAATGCCTCTGGATAAGGTTCAGGGTCTACTGGATGCGGGGATTCCCTGGCTTCAGAGGATTGAGGGGTTGACAAAACCTCGTATGAGTGGGGTATGTACGAGTTTACCGGGTCGGGTGGTGTTGGGGGTGGCGATCGCCCTGATGTCGATGTCGATGATGATTCCGATTCCGGGAACGAATACTTTGCCGGCGATCGCCATTTTCGTCATTGGCTTTGGCTTATCGGAAGATGACGGCTTCATTAGTTTAGCCGGACTCGGACTGTCTCTAGTGGGAGCAACGGTTTCCCTGGGGATTATTTTCTTTGGTGTGAGTATTTTAACTTGGCTGAAAGATCTGATTTTGTAGGAAAGTGGCGATCGCCATCTGTACAGATTTCCAACAGTTACCAACACTGCGATCGCGCTAGCGATACCCAGCATTATCGCACCGCATCCTCAAATTCTCGCATCGCCACACTCGACCCCATCTCCCAGCCTCGCTCAATATACCGGGGAATGAGATCGTTTAAATCGCACTCAGGAAACCAGCGACTGTTTGCGACTTCTTGATAACCTTCAGGACTAAAATGATAAATATGCAACTTATTTTCTCTATAAATCCACAGTTCTGAGGGGGCGATCGCCTGATAATTCTCCGGTTCAGTCATGGATGTTAAATCCACTTCAATCACTAAATCGGGAGCCGGATCGGTTTCTAAATCAATCCGCTCTTTGCCTAAAACCGCTAACCGATTATCAATATAAAAACAGTGGTCTGGTTCAATACCCTGTTGATTAATCCGTTTTAAGGTGATGGGTTGAAATGAATCCCAGTCTTTACCTTGCTGTCTTAATAAAATTTTCACAAAATCTGCAAGTAAATCAACATCTTTACCATGTCTGGGCAAGGGTGACATAATTCTAATTTCTTGAGTATTACTGTTATAGCGGATTCTTAATCCAGCCTTATCTTGCCGACGAGTGAGTAACTCCTCATAATCTTGCCAAGTCCGAAAGCGCAGAATTAATTCATCTCCCGGTTCAAGAGCAATGATATCTTCAGTAATCGTGGGTAATGGCATAGGTTTTGGGTTGATGAAGAGGTAGAACGAACGAGCAAGTACCCCGATTTTAGCAGGCGATCGCTAGGGCAATGTATAGGTTACGCCTCAGTGTAGCATAGGCTGGGGCGATCGCGACACTACTATTATATCGTCATTCTGAGCGATCGGCGAACGTGCTATAAATATAGAAAATTGATGACTTCCCAGAGCTGGAAGAGAAAGATATCAGAAGTTCTGCCTAGAGTTTACTGGCGATCGCTCCTTGTGTTGAGTTGCTTTGGCAATCGAGGCTCTCGAAGAGGTTTAGAAATCATTTTTCGACCACTGGTTGCTTGCCGTTTTCTCAAGTCATCACACATCGCTTTCAAATCATAATTGAATGCCTTAGCATGTTCCTCACGAATCTTATAGATTTCTTCTAAAATTTCATCTCTCCACATTTTTAAATTCCCATTAACTCGTAGGGTGTACAAATGGTAGGTAGCTCGTACCCAGCATCACCTTTCATTCTCTCCACTTTCGGTTTCATTAGAGTCTTGAACAGAACCTTCGATAGAGTCAGGTAGCTGAGGTAAGGGAACATCACCTTCGACTGGAGTCAGAGTTACCGTTTGCTGAGATGCAGCTTTATTTGCCTCAATAATTTCGCCGATCGCTTCCCTAAAATGACTCTGATTTACCCGCTTTTCCTCCTTGGGTTTGTCTTCTCTAGCGGCAGCGACGACAGCTTGAAACACAGCATTTTTAATATCCCGACCTGAAATTTCTTCAAATTCCTTTGCTAATGCTGAAAAATCAACGGAATCATCTAAAGGCAGTTTCTCAGGAATTTGAGCTTGCCAAATTTGTTCTCTTGCTTCTTCTGTAGGTAAATCGAACTGGACTTTCCAACGAATTCTACTCATAAACGCTGGATCGTAGTTGCGAATTAAATTAGTCGCAAAAATAACTATGCCTTCATAAGCTGACAATTGCTTAATCATAACACTGCGAGTTAAATTCACGGCGGTGTCTGTTGCTTGAGTTACATTTTCTAGGCGTTTACCTAAAAATGAGTCAGCTTCATCAAAAAACAAAACCGCATTGTTTTCTGTCGCAAACTCAAAAGTACCGCGAATATTCTTGGGGGTTTCACCCACATATTTAGATTCTATTTGTTCGTAGGGAACATCGAGGAGCTTGAGATTTAAAGCATGGGCAACTGCTTCAGCCGTCAAAGTTTTTCCAGTCCCTGGCGGCCCAGAAAAGTTAACAGAAAGCGCTTTATCTAACTTGTGCTTTTCTGCCATTCCCCATTCTTGAAAAATTAAATCTTGATATTCCAGTTCAGCCAAGATTAAATCTACTTGCTTCTTAGTTCTTTCTGGTAAAATGACATCAGATAACGTATATTTAGCCTCTCTTAAATAGAGACTAAAATCTATCTTTGATTGTCCATAATCATCTTTTTCTTCCTGCTCTTCTGACTGGGTAGTAGTGGGTCGAGAATTAGGCTTTCTGCGATCAACATCCACAGGTTCACCAGCAGCTTTAAGAAACTTATCTAATCTTGGCATCGCCATTACTCCATATTAGTCTGTGTCATGAGTTAATCCCAATCTTGCAGAATACCAATTTCCGCATCTTCTCGATTTTTGGGAAAATGTCGAGTGGTAGATGGTGGCACTCCTTCAATATTAAACACTTGAGATTCTTTTTGATTGACATACTTAGGGTCCCAAAGTTCCATGATTATTTCATCGCGGTGTTTACCTTGATAAAATATGATATAGAGAGTGCTACGACGACCAAACTCTGTAATGAGTACGGGTTCAATGGCAGTTTCCCAAATGGGTGCTAATTTTTCTAGAATTACCTCTGGAGAACCTTGTGATTTTTTTGGCTGTTTATTAAACATCTTAGTCAAGGCAATTAAGCCTCTCTGGTTCTCCCTAGAGACATTAACCTCTTCAGCACTATCTATGAATTCAGAAGCTTTGTTGCGTTTTGGAGGGTTTGGGTTTCTGGGATCGAATCTGGGCATATTTTTGAATCCTTTGCTAATTGAATAAAAACCACCCAATTTGGGATTAGTCAATCTGGATGATTAAAGCATTAAAAAAAAGCTTTTGCTTCATTTGTGCATATGGATCTAAAGTTTCATTGACCTTTTCAAAGGCTTTCCCAACAGGACTAGCCTCAATCAATTTAAAAACTAGATTATTAGCAATTTCTGATGGAGGCTCTGGTGGAGCAATAAACTTGAGAAATAAGGGGGTAAACAATGAACGACTGATGTTCACCCATGATTCATATTCTTGTCCCTCTAGCTGATTATCTAAAACATAGATAAACTCTAATTTAGAATAAGGGACATCAGATGTAATCTCTAAATCACGCTCATCGATTTGAGGAATTTGATAGCCTCTTTCAGAATCAGGTGTGTCTGTGGCATAAAGCCAAATCTTCAGATACTCCAAGTCACATTCGGGCATCATCCGAGATTGACGGAAAATGACTCTGGCAATTAAATCATCAAAAAAAGTTCTGATTTGTTTACTGATGACCGCTTGACCTGTGGAGTCAGTTTCTCCAGGAACACCAATAATTTCGATGCTATTCAAACTTCCTTGCTGTTCAGCAGAACGAAATCCAATTGTGAGAAATATATTATTATTGTTGGCAGAATATGACATAGTAAATTACTAGAAATTTTACTTCCAATCCTCAAGTTCTAATATTTTCGCTTCTGAGCGATTAGTCGGTAGTGGACTATTTTGAGGTGCTTCTTTAACCTTAAATACTTCAGATGGTTTACTGGTGTAATATCTTGGGTCCCAAATCTCCATGATGGTTTCGCCAAGAACTGAACCAGCATAGAAAATGATATACAAAGTAGCAACTGCACCAAACGCTGCAATTAAGGCAGCAACAACCACTGTTTCCCAGAGCTTTTTGACTGCCGAGACTAAAGCATTGATAAAGGCTTTGACAGCTTCGCCTAACCACTCTGATAACTGATCTACTAAGCTTCCTGCCCAGGCAAAAAATCCCATATAACTCTCCTTGATTAGCTAACGAAAAACAACTTATGCCAATGATAGTATGTTTACCACTGGATTTTGCTTAGTTGGTAATTGAGATTGATTGGTAGCAACTTTCAGTGAAAACAGCATGGATTTACCTTGAATTTTTTGGGGATGAAAAATTTGAACAAACGTTTTTTGGGCTTCATAAAATATCGCAATCAACCAATCAGAAGAATATCCTAATTCGTTGCGTAGTTGTTTCTCAATTGTGTCCCAGTTTTTATCTAAATACTGTGCAATCAAAGCTAAGTAATATTCTGTTGCCTCTTTGATATAGCCAAAAACTTGTTTTGCTGATGAGACTAAGTTTCTATATAACCTAGCAAAAGCTTGAGATAAAGCATCAATGATTGCAGCCACTCCATACCCTACGCCATATCCAATGAAAAATCCTATAACGGCACTAATTAAACCAATAACAAGTTGCGCTAAAAACTCAAAAATAGCGTCCATTGTATAATCTTGATTTTCCTCCTGAATTTATTATTGATCTCTTTAAAGTAGACTATTTGTCTGCCGATGCAAACGCTCCCTAGTGTAAACCGAATATTTACAGCACTGCCACCAGAAAAAAACGGGTTTTCTAGGAAGTTAGGTAACAAAAGATGAAGCAAAAACCAGAAAGAACCTGATTATGTGGGCTGAGACTAAGCTATAATGGCTAAAAATACTACCTTTACTTAAGTTTATGGATATTACAGAGGTGTTACAATTCGTTGATCGCTTAGTCGAGAAGCAAACAGGGGAACACTTAAATAATCTGCAAAAAGAGATTATCCAAGGACTTTGGCAAGGAAAAACTTATCAGGAGATTTCTGAATCTGGTGCTAATGGTTACAATGAAAACTATATTGGTGATACCAGTCGTCAGTTATTTAAGGTTTTATCTGAACAGTTAGATGAAGACATAAAGAAGTCTAATTTTTGTTGGACTATTGAAAGAATTATCAATTCTCCTCAGTCACTTGTTGGTGTAGTTAATCAAAATATTACCTGGTGTCCTTATCATGATCGAGCCGTTACAAATGATAAGATTACATCTCCAGAACTTGCCAAATCAGCTACCAAATATCACGATTTAAGCCTTGCTCCAAAAATCAGGAAATTCTGCGATCGCACCACCGAACTCAGCATACTCTCTAATTGGCTCTGTAACCAAAACATGCCCCTAATCTCCGTAGTCGGCAGAGCAGGGATCGGCAAAACAAGCCTCGTGAAGCGCTGGATTGACTTAAACTTAGAACAATTTGATACAGTCATCTGGAAAAGTATCCGCTTCTCACCTACCTTAAATACCATTATTGAGGACATCCTAACCACCGTTAACCCAGATACCATCCTCACCCATCCTCTGCTGACGCAACTCTTCCATTTTTTACGCGATCGCCGATGCTTGCTTGTCCTCGATGACTTTCAGGACATTTTTATACCTGGTCAACTGGCTGGACACTATCAACCGGAAGCCCAAGATTACCACACCTTACTCACCAAAATTACCGAAATTGACCATCAATCCACCCTTCTCATCATCAGTCAAGAAAAAAATCAACAGATGATCGCTTTAGATGCAGAACTTTATCCCATCAAATGTTTAGAATTGCGCGGATTTGAAACTACAGAAATCTTGAAAAATGTCGGCTTAGGAGACAGTGACAGCGCCCTGCAAATCCTGAAGAGCTATGAAGGACATCCCATTTATCTCAAAGAAATCTCTAGCTTAATTCAAACCCTTTTTTCTAGCAATATCGCTGAATTTCTGACCGAAGAAGACCTGATTCTCACTCAGAATATGCAGACTCAGATGAAAACGTATTTTAACCGTTTATCTCCTGCCGAACAACAAATTGCTATCCACTTCAGTCAAAGCAATCTGCCCATTTCGCGGGAACAGTTAAAAGCCGACTTATCCTTATCCTCAACCGACTTAATTAACGGATTGGACTCTTTGAAGCGGCGCTATGTACTAACTGCCATAGAATCAGAAGGAATTGCCTTTCGTTTATCTCCCGTTTTTCGAGCATATATCAGATCCTTCACCTGACATTCGCGAATTGCCACAGTTCTGAAGGGGCGATCGCCTGATAATTCTCCAGTTCAGTCATCGAGGTTAAATCCACTTCAATAGAAACCCGATCTCTTAAACTTAAAGAGAACGTGAGAATGGGTCGTTTATAATGGATGCACAACCTACCGAGGTCGCTTTAGCTGTTCTTTACCGCGAAAATCGCTATCTGATGCAACTGCGCGATCGCATCCCAGGCATCCTCTATCCAGGATTTTGGGGTTTATTTGGCGGTCATTTAGAGCCGGATGAATCCCCAGATGAAGGGATGCGACGGGAATTACTCGAAGAAATTGGCTATTGTCCGCCAGAATTGCATAAGTTCGGCTGTGATACCGATCCAGGAATTGTCCGCCATATTTATCATGGCCCGTTAACGGTAGGATTGGAGGGACTAATTCTGGGTGAAGGGTGGGACATGGGTTTAATTCCCCCTGAACAGGTGCAAGAAGGAGAAGCCTTTTCAGTCAAAGCCAATGAAGTCCGACCTTTAGGAACACCCCATCAACGCATTGTGTTGAGTGTGCTTAACGCCGGTTTGGGGTAAGGTGTTGAACTTGGCGAGCATCCACCAGGATAGCCGAAAAGCCGCGATCGCTCAAAGACATTAAAGTAGCCGTGGCTTCTTCTTGGTTTTCACTCTCGAGCGCCAGTAAATAAGAATTTCCCTGGAAATTTACCCAAGAAATAGCAGTTCTCAGAAGGATTTGCAGTTGCCGAGCCGTATCCGGTTGATTATTGGGATTAACTAACACGGCAAACCCTGAACCCAGGCTTACCCTCCCTGGGTTGGGGTTAGATGGAACTGCCCTTTGACCTGAATATGGGTCAATCATCAGCGCTGGTAAGCCTGTATTCTCATAAATATATTGGCTCCAACGCCGACTGACTTGGGCATTAGCGAGATGACGAATTTGGGTAACAATTTTGTTATTGTATTGACAGACTTGGGCCGTTTGATTATTGGGTAAAAGATAGTCAAGCACCAATTGCTGGCTAGAGCGGGTAGGAGTTTCCACCAAAACCATATATTCCCCTGGGTTCGGTGGAGGACAGGGGAATCGGCTGGTTTGACTCCAGGCAGGGGGAGACCATAGGAAAACAGTAGACAATCCGGCGATCGCCCGGAAAAATCGAGTCAGACTAGAGCAGTTCGGGTGAAAAGGCATAGGAGTAGAATCAGTGGTTTAAGTGTATACATTTCCCCTGTTTCTCTCCTTGCCTATACCGGTTTAGTCTGACCCGGTTATGCGTCTGAATAGACTTTAAGACGAGGCAACAAGGGAAGCTAAGGGGTCAGGGATAGCGTCTGATGGGGCTTCAAATTCACCCGTCAGCACATATTCTAAACGAAGTTTGAGCCAGGTAATCAATTGAGGGTCTGTAGAAATAATCGCGGCTGCGGGTTGAGGACATTTGGCTTTAGCTGCCGAGAGTTCTGGCGCGTCCAGAAACGCAGGTTCGGGAACTAACCAAAAGTCGATTTCTTTTTCTTTTTCTTGGTAATTACGGGTTCTTTCCCGCAAGACTTCTTCTAGGGGTTCCTCTTCCATGAGGAATTTTTTGCTGGCGAGGACGTAGTGATAAGTGGTCATAGGGTTTGGTTTTCGTGAACACAGAGAGTTATTTTACCGGTAAATGGTCACCATGTGGGTAATGGGTAATGGGTAATTGGTAAACCCGGTTTTCCCTATTGGCTATTCCCTATTCTCAGGGTGTTGTTCCCAGAATGGCGTGTTTCATCTCCCGCACGGCTCGTTCTAGGCCGACTAGGGCAGCGCGACTAATAATGGTATGGCCGATGTTCAGCTCTTCCATGCCAGGAATACAGGCAACCGGGTAAACATTCCAGTAGGTGAGACCATGACCTGCATTGACTCGTAAGCCAAGGGTACGGGCTTGTTCGCACCCTTGGGTGAGGAGGTGTAGTTGGTCTCGTTGTTCGTTTTCTTGGTGAGCTTCGGCGTAGGTTCCGGTATGGAGTTCGATAAATTTGGCTTTGATGTCCGCCGAGGCTTGGATTTGGCCAGGGTTGGGGTCAATAAACAGGCTGACGGGAATACCGGCATTTTGCAAGGTTTGGACAACATTGGCCAGGCGATCGCCCCCAGCTATAATGTCTAAACCGCCTTCTGTGGTCACTTCCTCTCGACGTTCCGGAACCAGCGTGATATAGTCGGGTTGGATCTCTAAGGCGATCGCCACCATTTCCTCCGTCGCCGCCATTTCCAAGTTCAGATGGGTTCGCACCGTCTGACGCAACAATCGCACATCTCGGTCTTGAATATGGCGACGGTCTTCCCGCAGATGCACCGTAATCCCATCTGCTCCACCCAGTTCAGCGAGGACAGCAGCAGCCACCGGATCGGGTTCTACCGTTTTCCGAGCCTGGCGAATCGTAGCAATATGGTCAATATTTACACCTAATGTAGGCAATCATCTACCTCCTATGGGTTGATATCGTGGATTTTCTATGGGTTATTATACTGTAGATTGTTAGGACTAAGAAATATGGTTGATTTTACCGTAGCTATTCGAGCCTATAATGCAGGCGATCGTTTACCGGAAATTCTCGATCAATTGAAGAAACAGAAAGAAACCGAGGGGATCAACTGGGAAATTCTAGTCGTAGACAACAATAGTCAGGATAATACCGCTCAAATCATCAAAGATTACCAAGCTAACTGGGCAGAAAAATTTCCCCTCCGATACTTTCTTGAAACCCGGCAAGGTGCATCAATGGCCAGAAGAACAGCGATGGAAAAAGCAGAAGGCACTATAGTCGGCTTTCTCGATGATGACAACTTACCTGCTCCTGACTGGGTATCCCAAGCTTATACGTTTAGTCAATCCCATCCCCAAGCCGGTGCTTATGGTGGACAAATTCATGCTAGTTTTGAAGTCCCTCCCCCAGATAACTTTAAGAAAATCGCTGTATATTTAGCCATTATTGAACGAGGAAGAAAACCCTTTTGCTATAACACCCATAAGCAGAAAGTCTTGCCCCCAGGTGCAGGAATTGTCATTTCCAAACAAGCCTGGCTCAAAAGCGTTCCGGAAAAATTATTACTGACTGGCCCCAGTGGCAAAGCATTAAATCTCAAAGGAGAAGACTTAGAACTTTTAGCTTGTTTACAAAATGCAGGATGGGAAATTTGGTACAATCCAGATATGCACCTGAATCATAAAATTCCCGCTTGGAGGTTAGAACGGGATTACTTAATCTCCCTGGCTAAGGGTTCCGGTTTACAAAGAAATCACATTAGAATGATGAGGTTAAAACCCTGGCAGCGACCTCTAGCATTATTAGCGTATTTACTTAATGATGCAAGGAAAGCTTTATCTTATTTGATCAAGAACTACAACGCGATCAAAACGGATACAGTAGCCGCTTGTGAAATGGCTATTCTTTCCAGTATTTTAATTAGTCCATTTTATCTATGGCAAATGCGGTTGTTAGGAAAACTATAAATTTACAGTGAAGAGTTCTTTAATGAAAGAAGCGATTAAAGCATTAATCCCTAATTCAGGGGTGAATTTTCTAAAATCCACCGTAGATTCAATTAGTCAAGTAACTTGGAGTTTAGTGGTTAAATCCAGGTTTCTTAGTGCTATATACTATGTGTTAGTATCTAATAACTTTAGTCGAGAAAATCAGGCAGTTATATATGGAAAATTGCAATACTACAAGGATCTAAAAAATGCTTTAGATAGTCAATATTTATTGAGACGTAATATTCATCGCCTCGAAAAAGGAATAATCATGAAAAACAGGCGTGATACTTTTGCTCTTGACTACATTGAAGAAACTGTGAATTGCTATAAGTATGCTGTAGAAAATCGAAAAAGTGATATAGGAGATTCAGGGGAATTAAAATGGGCAAATGATGTTTTAGAAAAATACTTTGATCTGGTTTCAACTCACCCTGTAATCGATAAAGCTAAAAGCGTTTTTTTATCTGTTATATATAAATCCCATGAAAATCAAAAAGATGACAAAAAATTTATCCCCTACAAACGAGAAATTCAATGTAATCCTCCAGTTTGCTATGAAAGTTTTTTAAAGCTTTCATATCAACGAAGATCCGTCAGATGGTATTTACCAGAAAAAGTCCCTAGGGATTTAATTGATAAAGCGATTTTGCTCGCATCTCAATCCCCTAGTGCATGTAATCGTCAGCCTTTTGAGTTCCGAATATTTGATGAACCAGGAAGAGTCAAAAAAGTTTCATCAATTCCAATGGGAACTAGAGGATTTAGCCATAATTTCCCTGCTATTGTAGTAGTAGTTGGCAAGCTAAGAGCATACTTCAATGAAAGAGACCGTCATGTAATATATATCGATGCGGCCTTAGCATCTATGTCATTTATGTATGCTTTAGAAACTCTTGGTCTTAGTTCTTGCCCTATTAATTGGCCGGATATAGAAGAATCTGAGAAGAAAATGAGTTCGTTCCTGAACTTAGAACCTGACGAGCGCGTTATTATGCTTATCTCTGTCGGATATGCCGATCCGGATGGACTGGTTCCTTATTCCCAGAAAAAAACACTTGATTTACTTCGGAGATATAACTAATGATATTTGAAATTCAAGGTGTGGATTTTATCAATAAAGGTGGTGAATTAATGACCCATGCAGTTGTACAGCATTTTGCCGATCTGGAACCCGGAAGTAGGGTTGCTGCTCACCTGAGAATGGGAACATTTGATCAAAGAGAAAAAACAGGGTTGTATCATTTAAGTTGGGCTTATACTGAAAAAGCTCCTCAACTAGGTCATTTGATCAATGCTTGTGCCACGTTGATCCCGCAACAACTATGTCATTCTCTTAAGCTGATTAGAATACAGGAAGTAGATGCAGTTTTAGATGCTTCAGGGTTTACATACAGCGATCAACAGGGAGCAGCAATGATAGAAATAATGGCTAAAAGACTGAAACTTCGTAAACAAGAAGGAAAAAAAGTTATCTTACTGCCCCAAGCTTTTGGGCCATTCAAAAACCAGCGTGTTAAAAAGGCATTTTTAGAGATTTTAGAAAACTCTGACTTGGTATTTGCGAGAGATCGAGTTTCCTATGAATATTTACAAAATATCAAGGATTTGCTGTCTAAGTGTCCATCAATTAAAAAAGCACCTGATTTTACTAATTTAGTTAAGGGTAAAGTCCCTGAATACTTTAAGCCTGAATCATCTAAGAGGAAGGGTTGCATTGTGCCTAACTATAGAATGGTGCAAAGAACAAGTTCAGAAGTTAAGGAAAAATATCTAGATTTTTTACAAATTTGTGCTAAATATTTAATTGAAAAAGATATAGAGCCATTTATTTTAATTCACGAAACCAGAACCGACTATGACCTGGCTTTGAAATTGCAAGCTGAAATCGGTCAATCTTTGCAAATCATCCAAGAAGCTTCACCCTTATACATTAAAGGCATCTTGGGGAATTCGTTCTTGGTTATTGGGTCTCGCTTCCATAGTTTAGTGAGTACCCTTTCTCAATGTGTTCCTTGTTTAGGGACAGGATGGAGTCATAAATATGAAATGCTTTTTGATGATTATGATTGTCCAGAATGTTTGATATCTCCGGTTGAATCAGAGGAAAAAGTACATAAGACACTAGATAGGCTTATAGAAGAACCAGATCGATCTAATTTAATGAATCGATTACATATAGCTAGTCAAGAACAAAAACGATTAACTACTCAAATGTGGGAAGAAGTAGATCAATTTCTTCAAGTCTAATTATTCAAATTGGTTTTATGATAAAACTCATGCATAATGGTCTTAAAGACCTACTTTCAATTGGAGACTATGCTCCAGGACGAAAAATTGGGTTTGTTTCTCTGGAAACTCCTTTACCCCAGGGATTGAAGAAGTTTACCCAATCGATGAATTATCAGGTGGGACTCCAGTTGCGTCGGGAGTATCGCCATGTTGCGATGGGGACTCGCGCTCTGCAATTTCCGCAAGAGGTGAATACGATCTTTGTGTTTGAACTCTATAATCAACATCTGTCGATTTTGCTTCCTTTGCTCGCACTGCAAGCTCTACAGGGGAAAGAGGTGTTGATTAGTTTGCATGGGAATCAGCAGTTTGCGATGTCGAGTGGGATCAAAAATCTGGGGTTGATGTATCTGAGGATGTATCTAAAACTGTTCAAAAATCTGAAGGTGGTGACGCTGGAGGTGGACGATAGGGTGATTCCGGAAAGGTATCGATTGCCTCCAGAGTCGATGTTTGTGATTCCTCATCCGATTATTAGTGGGGTGGAACCGAAGCTGAAACCAGGGGAGAGGTTACCGGCAGATCGACGGGTTAAGATTGGGGTGGTGGGGATGATTCGTCCGGATAAACCGATCGCCAAACTCATCAAACAGCTTACCAGCTATACGGCTACCCATCCCCACTGTGAACTGGTGATTGGCACTCCCTTGAGCAAGAAACCGAAGGAGCTGGAGAATATAGAGGCAACTCTGCGAGATACGACGAAGGAGGAAGATTATCTCAAGGTGTTGCAGGAAATCGATATCCTGGTGATTCATTACGATCGCGATCGCTACTATTATCGCACCAGTGGCGTAATTAGCGATGCGGGTTCCTGTGGATGCTATATCATTGCCTCTAATTATCCCGCGATCGAGCATCAAGTCAAGTGGCCAACCCCCATCGGTGCAACCTTTGAGGACTTTGAACAAATCCCCAAACTTATTGATGAGGCAATTCTCCATCTGCGCGAGCAGGGGCAAGATAACCACTGGGAATGGCGCAAACAACGCAATGCTGAGGCGATCGCCAAAATCCTCTTTCCAGAAGTGTGACGACATGGGATTTTTCTAGAGAATTCAGACCGTTTAATTCAGGCAGAGGGGAAAGAAATGCCCCACCGGGCCAGTTCCTTGACCAATTTCTAAGCTCCATTTCAGGGCTTCAGTGACATAGTTTTTCCCTTGATGCACTGCATCTCGTATAGAATGGCCAGTGGCCAGATTCGCAGCGATCGCCGCCGAAAGAGTACATCCGGTTCCATGGGTATTGCCAGTGTCGATACATTCCGTTTTCAGCACCACCATTCCCTGGTCATCAAGCAGAACATCAACCCCCCGTAATTCTCCAGTCATTCCACCTCCTTTAATCAAAACCGCCTGCACTCCAGATTGCCATTTCAAGGTTTCAGCCGCTTCTTCCATTTTCTCTAACGAGTTAATTTCTACACCCGTGAGCAACTGAGCTTCATAGCGGTTTGGGGTGACTACCGTAGCTTGGGGAATTAACGCCTGTTGTAGAGTCTCCACCGCTTGCCGATCGATCAGTTGGGCCCCACTACGGGAGACCATCACCGGATCGACGACCAGGGGACGCAATTGCAGAGTTTGCAGGCGATCGCTCACCGCCTGAATAATCTCAGCATTGAGCAACATTCCCGTCTTCACAGCCTGAACCCCCAGATCGTCAACCACTGCATCGAGTTGAGCCACAACTGCTTGTGGAGGTAACCCATCAACTCGATTAACGGCCACAGTATTCTGGGCCGTAACACAAGTGAGAGCGGACGCACCATGGACACAATGAAACGCAAACGTGCGTAAATCTGCCTGAATGCCTGCCCCTCCCCCACTATCCGATCCGGCGATCGTCAAGACAACGGGAATTTTAGACTTCATCAACTCCTCCTTCTAGTTTCTAGGGGGACGACGACGTTGGAGGAAATCAGGAATATCCAACCCTTTAGGTTGAGGACTCATGGGAGAAGGACTCGGAGAAGGAGCCGGAGCCGGAGCAGGGGTAAAGGGCGCTTGATAGGTATTCGTATTCGATCGCTGCTGTTGTACAGTTGCCGATGAGGAGCTTTCCCCCGTAAAGCCCGTCGCAATCACCGTAATCCTGATTTCCCCTTGCAGTTTCTCATCAATCACCGCACCAAAGATAATATTGGCATTGGGATCGACCGCCTCGTAAATCACCTCAGCCGCCGCATTCACCTCAAAGAGGGTCAGATCGCTACCGCCCGTAATATTCAGCACCACCCCTTTAGCGCCATCAATGGAAGACTCCAGCAACGGCGACGAAATAGCGGCGATCGCCGCCTCCCGCGCTCTCGACTTCCCAGAACCGCCACCAATACCCATCAGCGCCGATCCCGCATCCGCCATCACCGCCCGCACATCAGCAAAATCCACATTCACCAATCCCGGAACCGTAATAATATCCGCAATACCTTGTACCCCTTGACGCAGAATATCATCAGCCACCGTAAACGCTTCCTGCATCGGCGTTTGTTCAGAAATCACCGACAACAACTTATCATTGGGGATAATAATCAACGTATCCACCCGACTTTTCAGGGCTTCGATCCCCTGTTCCGCCTGACTCATGCGCCGCCGACCTTCAAACATAAACGGCCGAGTCACCACGCCCACAGTCAGCGCCCCCACCTCTTTGGCCACTTCTGCCACCACTGCCGAGGCTCCTGTACCCGTACCGCCTCCCATTCCAGACGTAATAAACACCAAATCCGAGCCTTCCAGAGCCGCCGCCAGTTCATCGCGGGACTCTTCTGCGGCCTTTTGTCCGATCGCCGGATTTCCCCCAGCTCCCAAGCCACGGGTGAGCTTCTGCCCAATTTGCAGTCGATTCATGGCGGCTGAACTGACCAAGGCCTGGGCATCCGTATTGATTGACCAAAACTCAACCCCTGACACTTCATTAATCACCATGCGGTTGACCGCATTACCACCGCCACCCCCGACACCAATCACCTTAATTTTGGCCACACTACTGGGTGTAATATTTTGTAGTTGATCCTCATCACTTACCATCTGTTGATGCCCTTTGAAATTAGAAGAAGAAACTCCAGCATTTTTGAACGGATTACCTGAATCCACAGCCGTCGAAGCATTGGATTGACTATCGCGATTCGAGTTGAGGGGGACATTCCCCAGCTTCTGATTGGGAGGTGTCATGGGCAGTTGCTTTACACAATAAATATCAATGAATGTATAGTATCAAGATGGTTAAGGATTGACATCGCGACTCAGGTCGGCACAAATGGGCCCTAGCGCTCAATCCTTATACCCACAAACTTGGCCCAGCCAGGGACTTGGCCGATTCACCATACCACCGATGAAGCTTATCATAGCTTTTACTCATTGGTTTAGATATTCAGCTTCAGGTTCTCTAATCGAGTCAAGGGGGAATCGTTACCAGAAGTTTATCAGACTTCCCCTGAAAAAACGTTAAGTCTTACCTAAATTTACCGATTATTCTCCTCATCAGTCAGAGTTGTCTCAATTTTGAGAAGGGTTGAATGGGGTTGATGAAGACTTCATCTCAATCGATGGCGCATCTGGATTGCTCAAATCAATATAATTCATGTCCCTAGGATCGAGCTGCTGAGGAAGTTGTCGCAATTGATCGAGGACTTGTACTTGTTGAGCAAAGTTGGGAGTATACGTGCCCAGATGCACTTGGCCTAATTCTGTGGTGAGGATCAAGTTTTTAGGGTCTTCCCAGTTGAGTTTGGTGATTTCAACGGGAGATTCCTTGAGAACCCTATAGATTTCGGGCCAATAGGATTGATAATGGGTGAGTTGGCCAATAATTTTCAGGCTGGGAAGGGGAAAATCGGTCAACTGGGTGTAGTTTTCCAAGGGCATCCAAATTCCTTGTTCATCAATTAAACCCACCGTTTTACTCTGTCGAGAGGTCATGGCGATCGCCACCGGAAACCGCTCACTCACTTCAATATTTAATCGCAGGGGAAACAACTGACGAGTGACTCGCGCTTGGGCCACGGGGCCATTTTCTTCTAAGGTTTGGGCAATTTCATGGGGTTCGAGTCGAAAGACCAATTGAGGATAATGGATCGGTAAAATCTCCCGCAAGGCTTGGGTAGTGACCAATTTATTGCCCGTAATCACCACTTGTTCAGGATCGCGGATCGCCCAGTTAGGTTGGACAAGTAGCCATCCTCCCCCATAGGCGATCGCCCCAACAGCGACGGTTTGCCACAGGGTTTGCACTACCTTCAACCGTTGTCTTTGGCGGAGTTGTTTGCGTCGTTCGATTAATTCCTGTTTAGAAATCGGTTGAATAAGGGTCATTGGGGGAATGGGGGAGTGGGGGAGTGGGGAGTGGGGAGTAAGGGGTTTAGATATAGTTTATAAACTTCTAGAGCATGGAGATAAGGGGCTTTTACCCTCTACCCAGAAGACTCTTCAACCTCCTGGTGCTGCTGCAACCACTCCTGAGTTAAATAGTTCCCCCATTCCCTGGCCAATCGTGCATCTGTGAAAGGAATTGTCACAGGTTCCTTTTCTCCTTTCAACTGTAAGGCTAACGTTACCATTTTTCCTTGGGGTGGCTCATCCCTGACCTGTTCTCCATCGACCCACAGTTGCAAGCTTTCGAGGTCGCTTAGAGCTAAGGTTTGAGCATTAATCACCCCAGAAACCGTGGGTTGACCCCAAGTTAGGCGATCGCCTTTTTGTCCCAAAGCCGCATAAATATCATATTTATAGCGCTCAAAGTCTTTGGCCCAATCTTCATACACCTGTAATTTGCGGTATTCTCTCCACCCGGCCCAGGTTAATCCAATAAATACGGCCAGTAAGGGCAACCAGAGTAAACCTCGTTCCATAATCTTTCTCGTTAGTGATTTCTGGAGATGGAAACCATTTTCCCGCCATTGCCGATCTGAAAAGAATCGTTAAAGATTCGGCCACATTGCCCCCAAATCCCCAAGGGGATGAGTTATGGTTGTAAGAGCTATCACTTAACTTCTACTCCTAAGTATCTTTGACCACCGAATCTCGATTCTGTCAGCAATGAAAAAATTTCTCCTCCTGTGCTTATTTATTTTTACATTAGGGTTTGCCCTTTTCAACTCTGAAGGATTGGCGACTCAAGGAACCTATCAATCGATTATCCTGGATTTTCGCGAAGAGCGGGCTAATCAAATTCCTGAATGGGTGCAAACTCTCAATCAAGAGTATGGCATAAGTCCCCAGCTCAACAGCGAATTTTCTCTCGACGATCATGTTTATGTGGTTGAGGGCGATCGCCTCTTGTTAGAGCAACTGCAAGCTACAGATCTAAAAAATTATACCGAAACTATTGAACCCAATTATATTTATCAAGCCACTGAGATCCCCAACGATCCCGATTATGCCAAGCAGTGGAACCTCCGCAGCATCAATATGGAATCCGCTTGGGATGACACCAAAGGCCAGGGGGTGACGGTGGCCGTGATTGATACGGGAATCACGCAAGTCCCGGATCTCAAAGACACGAAGTTTGCCCAGGGCTATGATTTCGTCAACGATCGCATCGAAGCCAAGGATGATGCCGGTCATGGAACCCATGTAGCGGGAACCATTGCCCAATCGACCAATAATGACTATGGGGTAGCCGGGATCGCCTACGAAGCTAAATTAATGCCCCTGAAAGTCCTAGGCGCAAGTGGGGGCGGCACGGTGGCCGATATTGCCGAAGCGATTAAATTTGCTGCCGATCATGAAGCAGATGTGATTAACCTCAGTTTGGGGGGAGCAGGGGAAAGTAGTCTACTCAAAGAGGCGATCGATTATGCCTATAACAAAGGTGTTGTCGTTGTGGCAGCAGCCGGAAATTCTAATCAGAATGCTGCAAGCTATCCCGCTCGTTATCCCCATGCGATCGGGATTTCTGCCCTCGATCCCTCTGGCGCGAAGGCTCCCTATTCTAACTTTGGCGCTGGGGTAGACCTGTCAGCCCCCGGAGGTTCAGAAGCCGGTAAAATTCTGCAAAACACCATCGATCCCCAAACTGGAAAAGCCGTCTTTGAAGGCTATCAGGGAACTAGCATGGCTGCGCCCCATGTGGCCGGCGTTGCGGCTTTAATTAAATCAGTAGGCGTAGAAGACCCCGAAGATGTACTAAAAATCCTCAAAGAATCGTCTCGCAGTGTGGAAGAAGACCCCCTGAATCATTTTGGTGCGGGTCAATTGGATGCCGGAGCAGCCGTTAAACTGGCCCTGAAAGGTCAAATTACATTCAAAGACTTTTTCCGGTGGTTGCGCGATAATGGCTATCTGAATCCTCGCTTCTGGATCGATGGTGGGGCGATCGCCTTAATGCCCAAAATTGCCATGGTACTCGGTTCCTATCTCCTCGCTTGGTTGCTGCGGAACTATTTCCCCTTTGCCTGGAGTGGTTCGTTAAATATGGGTTTAGTCGCTGGAAGTACGGGTTTATTCTTCCTGCGAGGCTTATACTTCTTTGATGTCCCCCAATGGCCCTTCCGGATGATGGGCAGCTCGATCGCCGAATGGGGTAATATCATTAGCGGCAGTCCCCTACTCAACCCCATTTTCGCCAGTGTTTTGATTCCCCTAATCTTAGCGATCGCTCTGTTGGGACATCCCTCTGGAAAATGGTTGGCGATCGGCACAAGCTTAGGATTTGCCAGTTTCCTCGGCATCAGCGCCGTTACTGACCCAGAAATGCTCTGGTTAGGTTCAGGTTGGCCCGCTCAACTGTTCCTAGTCGTTAACGCCCTCTTGTGTTTCGCCCTTGCTCGTTTAGCCGTCACTGGAGAAGGAAAAACCGCATGAGTTTAACTGTCAATGGGGTAATTGAACATAAACCCCTAGGCCCAGGAACTTGGGCCTTAGTCGCTGAGGATGTAACCTATGAACTCAAAGACGCTCCGGATGAAATCAAACAATCGGGACTTCAGGTTCAGGTTGAAGGAACCATTCGCGAAGATGTGATGACCCTAGCGATGATTGGCCCCGTTTTAGAAGTGCATTCGTTTGAAGTCCTATAAATCTAAGTAGGGTGGGCAATGCCCACCTGACTGGTTTTTAACTCTAGCGAGCGTCTCGCTCGCTAGAGTTAAAATTCCAAAACTTACTCCATCAGTTTGATGGAAAAATCAGCAAACGTAATCGTATAGCTATCCTGTTTTTGCTCGGTAATAAACCTCAAAATCGCTTCCGAGGCTACCGCAACCGTGAGTAAGACCAAATTGCGGGCGAGGGGATAATCACAGATATCATCATTAACAGGAGAAGGGACGCGATAGCGATCGTTCCAAATAATTTCCCCATAGTCTGAGGCTAATCCAATATGTAGACAGGGGATTTGGTGGGTTGTGCAATAGTCTTTGACGCTTTGGCGACTGGGACTGTTGTCAAAGGTATCAATGACTAATGAGGAACCTTTGAGGAATTTATGAACGGTGTCGTCAGTTAACCGTTGATTGATACTCTGCAAACTGATGCCCAGAGCGCGATAGAGGGTATTGGTGAGGATTTTAACTTTATAAGCGCCCACATCCGATTGATAATAGGGTTGGGTGGAGAGATTACGCTCTTCAATGCGATCGCCGTCAATCACCTTGATCTGAGTCAGTCCCGTTCTGGCCAAATTTTCCGTCAGGTTTCCCCCCAAAGCACCCGCACCACAAATGGCGATCGGAAAGTCTTTCAGGCGTTTCATAACGACTGCTGTACGATGTAATTCTTCATGAAAAAACATAGACATAGTAATGCCTGCCAGACCTGAGAAGGGTAATTTCCATTGTATAATGTTGAAGGTTAAGCCTTATGGTAGACGCAAAATGGATCTATTCCATGATATTGAGGATTAGACCATCAACGGGAAAGTCCTTTGCTAGGAGTAGAGGCCTTTCGTGGCGTGCAGCGAAAGCAAAAACGAAACGGCCCTCGGTTTCTATTGCTCACCTTGGGGCGATCGCCGATCCCCCTGCTTTATGAATCTGACTGATATTCTTTGGGTTTTGGTCTGTTCCGGGCTTGTCTTTTTGATGCAACCCGGATTCATGTGTCTAGAATCCGGCCTCACCCGTTCCAAAAATAGCATCAACGTTGCGGTTAAAAATATAGCTGACTTTGGAATCTCGGTGAGCCTGTTTTGGGCGATCGGATATGCCCTGATGTTTGGAGAAAATCCGAGCGGATGGTTGGGAACCAGTAACTTTTTTATTAATATTAGCACCCCCTCCCTCGCCACCTTCTTTCTCTTTCAAACCATGTTTTGCAGCACCTCCACCACCATCGTCTCTGGTGCAGTCGCAGAACGGATGAAATTTCTTTCCTATTTGGTGGTTGCCGGTCTCGTTTCTGGCCTCATTTATCCCCTCTTTGGCTGTTGGGCCTGGAATGGTCTCAACCTAGGAGAAGCATACGGTTGGTTAGGGAATCTGGGCTTTGTCGATTTTGCTGGCTCCACCGTGGTTCATAGTATTGGCGCTTGGGTATCTTTGGCAACCCTGTTAGTCGTGGGGCCCCGTGCAGGACGCTTTCGATATTCCGGACACCCCCGCAAAATTCATGGCTCTAATATGCAACTGGCTGTCCTGGGAACTCTACTGTTATGGTTCGGATGGTTAGGATTTAATGGGGGCAGCACCTTAAGCCTCAATGACCAAGTACCGGGAATTATGGTCAATACCCTGATGGCCGGATCGTCGGGAATGCTCACCGGTGCAGCCATTGGTTGGTATCGGCGCAAAATTCCCCAGGTTGAAGCCCTAATGAATGGCTCTTTGGCTGGATTGGTTGCTGTGACGGCCTCTTGTCATGCAGTCACCACCTTAGAAGCAGTGATGATTGGCATGGTTGGAGCAGCAATCATGATGATTGTTGCTCAAATGTTGGAAGATTTAAAAATTGATGATGCCGTTGATGCCATAGCGGTTCACGGAGGAGCAGGCGTTTGGGGAACCTTGGCCGTTGCCTGGTTTGGCGATCCCGAAATTCTGGGAACGGGGTTAACAGTTCGGGAACAATTTGGCGTACAACTGTTAGGAATTATTGTTGCTGGAGTTTGGGCATTTTGTCTGACCTATGGAATTTTGTGGAGCCTCAATCGGTTGATTTCTTTACGGGTTTCTTTGGCTGATGAAAAAGTGGGTCTGAATATTTCTGAGCATCAGGCGAAAACGGAAATCCACGATCTATTTCAAGTCATGCAAGATCAGGCGAATAATCAAGATCTATCTCTGCGCGTACCGGTGGAACCGTTTACGGAAGTGGGACAAATTGCCCACCGTTATAATCAAGTGATGGCGGCTCTAGAGGAAGCGGTGAGTAAAACTCAGGCGGTGTTTAATACTGCCAGCGATGGGATCTTAACGTTTACTCTAGATAATTTAGAAATCACTAAAGCTAATCCCAGTGCAGAAAAGATTTTCGGTTATCCCTTCTCGGAATTAATGGGATTATCCATACATCAGTTAATTGTTATTCCTGATTCTCCCCTAGCTGACCAGTTAACGATAATTCGAGAGCTGGTTAAACCGGGAAGACATGAGGTGTTAGGGTTGCGCTCTAATGGGGAGGAGTTTCCGGTAGAAGCAACTGTAACTAAGGCGAATTTAGGGGAACATCGAACTTTTTATGTGGGCACGTTTCGAGATATTACGCAACGGAAGAAAACGGAAGCCGACTTAGCGCAAGCGAATGCGGAGATTTTGGCCCTTAATCAGAAACTGCAAGAAGACAATGTACGCATGAGTTCTGAGTTGGAAGTGACTCGAAAGTTGCAGAAAATTTTGCTGCCCAAAATTGAAGAGTTGGCTGCTATTCCAGAATTAGAAATAGCGGGATTTATGGAACCTGCTACGGAGGTAGGTGGGGATTATTATGATGTGTTACTTCACGATCGGGGGGTAAAAATTGCCATTGGTGATGTGACGGGTCATGGGTTGGAAAGTGGGGTGTTGTCGATTATGGTGCAAACGGCAGTCCGGACGTTATTAGAAACTCAAGAAACCGATCCTGAGCGCTTTTTAGATATTTTGAATCGCACGATTTATCATAATGTACAACGGATGGAATCGGAGAAAAATTTAACTTTAGGTATTTTAGATTATGCGGACGGCAAGCTGAGGTTAAGCGGTCAACATGAGGAGTTTTTGATTGTGCGTGCGAATGGAATAATAGAGCGCATTGATACAATTGATTTGGGGATTCCTTTAGGGTTACAAGAGGATGTATCGGCGTTTTTTGATTCGATTTTGGTGCAGTTAAATCCAGGAGATGGCGGTATTTTATATACGGATGGGATTACGGAAGCGGAAAATGAAGAGGGTAAGCATTATGGATTGGATCGATTTTGCGATCGCATTACTCAGGTGTGGCAGGGGTCAGCCGAAGAGGTTCGCGATCGCCTGATTGAAGATGTGCTATCTTATATCGGCTCCCGCACGATGTATGATGATATTACATTGGTGGTGTTTAAGCGCAAGCCGATCGCCTAGCTATCAAGCCAAAACCAGTTTGAACTCTAAAGAGAGGCAAAATTACCATCTTTAGCCCCATCATTTACAGATCTGATCGAACCTCTCCAGCCCTATTACCTTTCTATCTCTCCTACCCCAAATATCCAAATTATCGGTCACCCCAGTGGCCATATTAAAAATGACCTTGATTGAGAACATTCTCGATAGAGGGTTTAGTTTGATCGATCAGAGCTTGAATTTTATCGATCATTCTTTGAAACACATCAGCATAGTATTGAGATGCATCCAAAAAGTCCACATATTCCTGTCTATGAATTTGCCGTTCTGCTGGAGTTCGGTATTCTTGACGAATCGCTGAAGACATACGCTTGGTCTTACGGACAATCAAAACATCATCAATCTGAGTGGAAAGAATAGAAACTGGAGTCATGTCTAAAAACTCGCAAACTAGAAAATATAGCGAGCCAGGAACTGCGATTTTTAAGTCTCGACTGGTAGCTACGGCCTCCTGAAACATCGTTTTATCGAGATTGGTTTTACATTCTGCACAAACATATCCGAGATAGGACTCCAGTAATTTATAATCTTCAAAATTTGAATTAAATGATGATTTCAAGTATAACTTCTTTCCCAAAATAAAATCTTGATCTTTAGTCCTCATACTCGGTTCACCTCCTTGGCCCTAACTCAAAAGAATCATCAATTTCCCGCAAACTTCGGAAAATAACTTGTGGCAAAAACTCTTCTAGAATGGTGTTATCGAGTTTTAGCTGTCCTTTTTGTCGATATAAAAAATTTTCTGAGCTATCAAAGATTAAATCTAGCTCGATAAAGCGCTTATATCGATTCGTCACTTCCACTAATCTTTCTACTACATCCGATTGACCCCTTTCAATAGATTCCATTGCCGATATCCATTGATAATACTGTCTGATGGCTTCTTCTAACCGTTCTCGATCTGACTCAGGTAAGCGACGGTTATACAGACAAGCAGTTAACTTAGTATAATGAGGTCGAGAAAATTCAGGCATAGATTGAAGGTGAGTGATTGGGTCTCAAATCTTTTGATCGGGCGAGTAAACATAATTTTTGGGGATCTAAAGTTGGTGTTCTGCCAATCTGATTGACTTGATCGATAGCCTCTTCAAGTAATCTTGTGTTTTCGCAGGACACCAAAGGGAGACTATTCTTTAATATTTCATAGGCAACTTCTCTAGCAACTCCTTCAAGAGTTTTCTGACTAATTTTAGAATTGAAATTGTAAAAATTCATAATATCTTCTCTGATGAGTTTTCCAAATTTATTTTTAAACTCTCTTTTTTGCCTTAAAACTTGGTGAAATAGTTTTGATCTTACGGCAATTTCTTCAATGATGTCAGCATTGTAAAAAGGTACACCAAGAACATTGGATTGATATCCGACAATAAACACAATTCGAGCCTGAATTTTGGTAACTCTAGAAACCTCTCTTAGGGTATCAGCAATATCGAGACAATATTGAACCACGGTGTAGAATCTGTTCCTTCTGTTCGCTCTATTTGAACCAATTTCTGACTTAGCGATATTTAATAAATTCCATCCTAAAATTTCAGTTGACTTTCGGTAGTTTTGATGATAATTAAAGACGTTTATATATGGTGGAGAAGTGATGACAAAATCAATAGATTTATCGGCGATCGGAAGAGAGCGAGCATCGGATAAACCCATATGGATTTCTCGATCGGAGTAAGGTAGTTTTTCGATTACATGGGCTAAATAATTACATTTGGATTGGATAAAATCATGAGTTACTTTATGGTTAGCAATATCTAACAAAATGATTAGGGCATCAAATATTTTCAGTGTTTCTTTGTCTAGTTCACTTCTAATCCCTGTTAACCTCACCTCTAAATTATCAATTTCATGATGCGCGAATATTCTAAATGGAAATTCTAGATCGATTATCTTTCTGATATTTTTTATTAACTCCGTTCTGTTCTCTATATTAATAAATTCATACGTTTTACTCAGAAGGTAAGCGGCTGGATTAATTTCAAACCCGTAAGCTTCACAGTGAAACATAGCGGTTTCTAGTAGAACTGTTCCGCTACCGGCAAAAGGATCGAGAATAATCGAATTCGGTAAGCAATAGGCATTTAGTATCGCTTCAATAAGCTGAGGGGAAAACTGGCCGCGCCAAGCAAAGGGATTAGAGCGGGTTTTAGCTAGGATATTTAGTTTTTCTTGAGAGATAGGTTGGTCAAATTCTTTCAACTTTTAATGTTCCTGAACTGGTAAAAACTTCTTTGGACAAACTAATCAAAAAAGAAATCGTCTTCTAAAACCTCTTCTAACGATGCAGGAGGAAGTTCTGGGAAAGAAGAGATAGATATATCCATTAAACGGGATATTACACTTTTAGCATCTTGGTAGGTTTCTGGAAAAATTTCAGGCAAGTATGATTTGAGACTGGGACTATCGAGTAATTCATCTCGAATCTGTTGCCGAAATGTAGTGATTTCAGCTTTCCATTTATTGGCGTTATACTCTCGTTCTGATTCCCAGTAACGGAGCTTGAGTAGGTGTTCCCAAAGTCGGGTTAACAGACTTTTAACAGCTCTCCTATTCCTTTTAGCCATGCTTTCGAGTTCATCCAATACATTTTGCCAATCAACCTGAGCAAAATTTCCGGAGCGCAGTTGTTGTAGGGTTGTTTCTAGCCAAAGTTGATAATCTCGATCGTATAGTGTTGCTAGATTCGAGAGCGTTTGTGTTTTCATAATCTTATTGAATTAGCTTTATGTAACTAGACTAATGCTAACTGCTATAAAAGCTTCCATTACCTATTAACCCGTTTCTAATATACTGGTTCGATCGCTATCTGACAAGCGTCCATCTTCCATGTGAATAATGCGATCGGCTACATCTAAAATGCGGTTATCGTGAGTGACCATCAAAATGGTACAGTGTTGTTCCTGGGCTAAACTCTGCATGATCTCCACTACAGCACGTCCAGACTGGCTATCTAGAGCGGCAGTGGGTTCATCGGCAAGCACTAGGGGAGGATGGCTAACTAGAGCGCGGGCGATCGCCACCCGTTGCTTTTGTCCCCCAGATAAATTATCGGTATAATAGTTTAAATGCTCCCCTAATCCTACCCGCTCTAACATCGCAGCCGATCGCTTTCGCATTTCTCGACTAGACCATTTTCCATGCACTTCTAACCCCATTTGCACATTTTGCAGCGCCGTTAAACTTTTATGCAAATTATGAGCTTGGAAAATATAGCCATGTTTGCGTCTTGCTCTCGTCAGTTTACGGGCAGAAGCGCCACAAAATTCTTCGCCCAGCACTTCCACACTACCCGACTGCACCGATCGCAATCCTCCCACTAAAGTTAATAGGGTGGTTTTTCCCGATCCAGAAGGCCCGGTCATAATGATAATTTCACCGGCATTAATGTCTAGCTGAATATCAAATAAGATTTGTTTTCGTAGATGACCTTTACCAAAATAATGGTCAAGATGGTTAATGGTAATTACAGAAGATTTAGACATAATATTTTTAATGGGTAATGGGTAATGGGTAATGGGTAATGGGTAATGGGTAATGGGTAATGGGGAATTGGTAATGGGTAATGGGGGATTGGGAATTGGTAATGGGTAATTGGGTAATGGGTAATGGGGAATTGGTAATGGGTAATGGGGGATTGGGAATTTGTAATGGGTAATTGGGTAATTTGTAATGGGTAATGGGGGATTGGGAATTGGGAATTGGGTAATTTGTAATGGGTAATTTGTAATGGGTAATGGGTAATGGGTAATTAGTAATTGGGTAATTAGTAATTGGGTAATTGGTAATTGGGTAATTAGTAATTGGGTAATTGGTAATTGGGTAATTGGTAATTGGGTAATTGGTAATTGGGTAATTGGTAACAAGCGAGCAAGATGCTCGCACTCCTCCCCATTCTCCCCATTCTCCCTATTCCCCCATTCCCCCATTCCATCGTCACACTAAAACAAATCCGCCGGATCGGCTGCTTGTAGTCTCCGGGTGGCGATCGCTCCCGATAAATTGCACATGACAATCGTTAAAATCAGGACTAATAATGCTCTCGAAAGGGTCATATACATGGGTAAATTGGTCGCCTGACGGGTGAGGCGGTACAAGCCCATGGAAACGGCTAAACCGGGGAAAAAGCCCACTACAGCTAAAATTATCGCCTCTTCAAAGACGATGCCTAATAAGTAGGTTTGTTGATACCCCATGGCCTTAAATGTAGCATATTCTCCCAAGTGATCGGCCACATCTGTAGATAACACTTGATAGACAATAATTAAGCCCACTAAAAAGCCCATTACTGCTCCTACGCGAAACACAAAGCCAATGGCGGTATTGGTTGACCAATACTCTTTTTCAAAGGCGATAAATTCCTCATGGGTTAACACCTGTACATCTTCCGGTAAGCGGCTTTTCAGGAGATTGGCAACCGTTTGCGGATCGGCTCCAGGTTCTAAATAAACTAAACCGGCATTGACTCCTCCCGCATCCCGACGATTGGAAAAGATGCGGAGAAAATTGCGATCGCTGGTCATAATCGTACCATCAGCCGCAAAGGATGCACCAATTTCATACAGTCCAGCAATCTGAATTTTATGATTTTCTACCTCTGTTTTAGCTGTTTCACCGGCTAAAACCCGGTCAATGGCATAGCCATAGTTGCCTCGCGCCGCTTGGTCAAAAACAACGGTATCCGGTAATTTAATGAGGGAGTTGTATCGATCTAAACCGGTAATCTTGAAGGGGGGGCGATCGGGATTAAATCCTAACACTAAAATTTTGGTTGCCCGTCCACTTCCGGGAATTTTCCAGTCGGCAATATTGACATAAAGGGGTTGGGCATCTGCTACCCCAGGAACATCCATTGCCTGATATAATCTGCGACGGGTAATTGTCCTTAAATCAATTAAATTTTTGGCTTGGGGACTAATCAGGACAATATCTGCATCTAAGGCATTATGTAGCCGGGTATTACTGTTATAAAGTGCTGCCTGAAATCCCAATTGCATGAAAATCAAGAGATCGGCAAAGGCAATACCTGAAATGGCGATTAACAGGCGCGTTTTATCATGGCTGAGTTGGAGAAATCCGAGGGGAGTTCGGCGAGTTAGGTTTTTGAGGAAACGGAGCATTTTGGTTTGAATTAATTGGTAAATTGTTCAGATCTTGCCCTCTCCCTAAATCCCTCTCCCACGGGAGAGGGACTTTCCCCTTCTCCCTTCGACTTCGCTCAGGGCAGCGCCTGTGGGAGAAGGGGGTAGGGGAATGAGGGACAACCGAGGAAACGGAGCATTTTGGTTTGAATTGATTGGTTAATTGTCCAGATCTTGCCCTCTCCCTAAATCCCTCTCCCACGGGAGAGGGACTTTCCCCCTTCTCCCACGGGAGAAGGGGGTAGGGGGATGAGGGCACACGGTTGAAACTCATTTAAAAACGCTATATTACAGTTCAATTTCAACGAGAACTTGTAAATTGCTTAATCCTGCGGCTAACTCACTAGACGCGGGATCTAAAGCAATTTCTACTTCAACAACTCTGGCATCGACATTTTTAGTGGGGTCGATTTCTAGGGCGCTTTGTTGCTTTACTTTTAAGCCGATTTTTTCTACTCTTCCTTGTAGAGTTTGAGGCAGTGCGTCACTGGTGACGTTAACGGTTTGTCCGGGGCGAATTTTTACTACGTCGCTATCGTAAACTTCGGCAATGACTCTCATTTCTTGGGTATGTCCGAGTTCGACGATGCCTTGGGGATCGATCGCCTCGCCAGGATGGGTGTGAATTTCAATGACTCGCCCTGCTTGAGGCGCGTTGACATAGGCGAGTTCTAAGTCGGCTTGGGCTTGGCGAACGGCGGCTTGGGCGCTGCTGAGTTCGGCTTGGGCGAGTTGGATGTCTACGGGACGGACTTCGGAAATGGCTTGGAGACTGGCTTGGGATTCTTCGATTTGCCGTTCTACGGTGTTGATGGTGCGGTTGAGGTTGGCTTGCGCTTCGTTGATTTGTTCTGTGCGACTGGTGATGATGCGGTTGAGGTTGGCTTGTGCTTCTTGGAGTCGTTGTTGGGTGGTGTCGGCTTGGAGGCAGACACTATCGCGATCTTGGGCGGATACGGCTCCATCGGCGTGTAGGCTTTGGTAGCGCTGGCAGTTGGTTTGAGCGTCTTTGAGTTCGGCGCTGATGCGGTTGAGGGTGGCTTGTTGGGCTTGTTTTTCGCCTTGGAGTTGGGCTTCTAAGGTGGCGATCGCCGCCCGTTGGGTACTGATTTGTCCTTCGAGTTCCGCTTGGGTGCGGCTAAACCGGGCAGATGCGGCGCTAATATCGCCGGTTTTGGCTCCGGCTTTGACTTGAGCAAGCCCTGCTTCGGCGACTGCTACTTGGGCTTTGGCTCTGTCTAGGGCGGCTTGCAGGCGATCGCGACTATCTAAAATGGCGATCGCATCCCCAACATTCACCCAGTCTCCTTCTTCTACCAGCAGTTCGGCAACTCGGCTGTTTTGGGCGGCTTCAGATGCCCAAAGTTGGATTACTTCACCCTTGGGTTCGAGCCAACCGACAGCCGTTACGGTTTTGATTTCTGGCACTTGCACCACGGGAGGCGGTTCGGGTTGGGATAGAAACGATTTTTGCGAGACTAAGGCATACCCAGCGATGCTCCCAACTGCCAGAAGGGTAGTTGTCAACAGAGCGAATTTCCGAGATTTTGTCCATTCTGTTCCCATTTCTGCTCGTACCACGATCCTAACTCCTAGATTAAACGGTTTAGTTTAATTGGTCTTGAATTTAGTATAGACTAAACGGAGTAGTATAATCAAGTCTTAGACCCCCAATTTGGAGTAAATTGCCATCATGTCCACCGACTCCACCCAAGCCCAACCCTTATCAGACAAAGCCGAGCAGATTCTCAACGGAGCCATGCAAGAATTTTTAACCCATGGCTATGCAGGCACGAGCATGGATCGGGTAGCAGCAACGGCGGGAGTCTCGAAAGCCACGGTATACAGTCATTTCGGGGACAAACAGGGATTATTTTCAGCCCTGGTGCAACAGTTAGCGCAACAGAAATTTGCTCGTTTATTTATCTCTCCTGAGCAGCTCCCCACCCATAACTTACGGGAAGTCCTAGAAAACATGGCGAATACGATGCTCGATAATTTGATCCACGACAGCGACTATCAAGCTTTTATCCGGCTGATGATTGCCGAGTCTGGGCGCTTTCCGGAGTTAGCCCAAACCTTTGCCCTGCATTTAGCCAAACCGGGAATCGAAACCCTAACGCGCCAATTATCCAGTTTTGAGGAGCTGAATTTACCCGATCCCGAAGCCACTGCCCGCATTTGGATCGGGGCATTGGTACACTATGTGATTGTGCAGGAGATGCTTCAAGGTAAGGACATTATGCCCATGGAGCGCGATCGCCTAGTTGATGCCATGTTACACCTGCTATCAACTAATTCAAAGTTAAATAACTGAAAATGGTTTGTGGAGAACTCTGGAAATCGGGCAAAATTTCTAGACAGGGAAGCACCGTATCACTTCGATAAATTCGGGGTTGTTGTCCTGGAGAAAAAGACATCACTAACCGCTCTTGAGGATCGATTAACCAACCCAGTTCTGTGCCCTCATCTAAACAAAAGAGAATTTTATCGATTACCCGTGTGGACGGTTGTTCTGGCGAGAGAATTTCAATCGTCCAATCCGGCGCTAAGGTAAACAAATCCTCAATTTCCCCTTGAGGATTTAAGGGAATTCTTGGCCACGCAAAGACACTAATATCCGGAACCAGGGAACGTCTAGCAAACGTACAGCGTAATTCCGTAAAGGCGCGGGCGATTTGTCCAGGAGTTCCCACTTGATTAATGGCAGTGACTAAACTGGTTTGAATGGCACTGTGTCTTCCTTTTGGCATCGGTTTGGTGTAAATCTGTCCATCAATATATTCACTGCTCGGTTTAGTTTCAGGCAGTTGCAGAAATTCTTCTAGAGACAGTTGGGTTGGAGTAATGATCATGAGATTACAGAAATTGTTACGCCTATTTTAGGCTAGAAGTCCTCATGATTGCGAAACCTGGGCATTATCCAGAGTTAGCAGATTGACGACTTTTTTTTCCACAATTACCGTCAACCCGCCCCTAGAAAAGCGATCGCCAATTAAGCCTCTTTGAGGAAGTTTACCAACTCTTGCAATTTATCCCAGGCTGCACCACTATTGAGGATTTCCAAGGCTTTCTCAATTCCTTCACGATGCCGTCCCCAAGGAGTCGCTTCACCCACTTGTAGGGCAAAGGAAGCATTGAGCGCTACCACTTCTTGCTGGGCGCGGGTTCCCTTTCCTTGGAGAACATTACGCAAGATAGTTGTATTTTCCTCAATTTCACCGCCCCGTAATTCCGAGATCGGCGCAGGAGAAAGTCCTAAGTTTCCAGGATTAACTTCGATGGATGCTGTCCTATCTTTCTCAACAATTCCCAAGTCAGTTATATCGCCTAATCCTGCTTCATCTAACCCTTCTCTTCCATGTAAAACGATCGCTCGCTGAACACCGAGTTGCTGCATCGCTTGAGCCACAATAGGCACTAACTCACCCTCATAAACCCCCATCACTTGCCCGGTGGGTTTAAGGGGATTCACCAACGGCCCCAATAAATTAAATACTGTCCGCATTTTCAAGGTTTTGCGAATCGGCACAACCGCCTTCATTGCCGGATGCCAACCGGGAGCAAACAAGAACGTAATCCCCACCTCACCCAAGGCGGCAGAAATGGCATCAGGGGGCGCTTTCAGGTTCACGCCCAGGGACTCCAAAACATCCGCCGAACCCACTTTACTCGACGCTGACCGATTTCCGTGTTTTGCCACTTTTACCCCGGCTGCGGCGGCAACAAACGCCACTGCGGTGGAGATATTGAAGGTAGATGCACCATCGCCTCCTGTGCCACAGGTATCGATTACCGGCTCCGTGTGTAGGAGCGCTTGCGAAGGACTTGCCGCTTGCGCTTGCAGCACTTGCGCCATCCCGGCTAGTTCTGTGGAGGCGACTCCCTTGGCTTGAATGGCGGTTAAAATGGCTCCAGAGAGGACGGGGGGAATTTCTTCATTGAGCCATCCCTGCATCAGCTTCACTGCTTGAAACCGAGAGAGGGACTGTTTATCCATCAGTTGTTGCAGTAAATCGGGCCAACTGGGAAAATCGGATGGGGTTGTTTGGGCAGAATCTACCATGAATCCAAGGGTATCGGGAAATAGAGGACACTCACGTATTGTGGAGTTTTAGGGGAGGCTCCACCTTGAGTTTTGGCAGAAAATACCCGCCCCTAAATCTGTTGTCATTTTATCACTAGAGGGAAACTTGGAATGAGTATGCGCCGGTCTTTACGTCCTTTACGCCTGTGGTACGAACGAGCGATCGCCCTAATTATTTTGCTCAATGTGGGCTTAGTTTTGTTTGATGTCACCTATGTGCGATCTCGCAATCAGCATTTATGGATTAATTGGAAGGTTTTCCAATGGAAAGACATCCCTCAAGAAGAGTATGTCACCTTAGTGGAGCGATTAAATCGGGCGATCGGCAGTCAGGGTTTAGAGTCTTCCGGGGTTCAGTCTTTACTCTCCCAGGTACAAGCCCAAAGTCTAGATCTGTTAGTCGAGAATCCCCCGTTTCGGCTATTGGGCAAAGATAGTCACTTAAATCAGATTCAGCAAAGGATTATCGAGAGTACCGGCTTAACGGATTTAAATGCGGCGATCGCCCAATATTGGAGTCGTGATTTTATTGCCAGTCGGGGTTGGGAAAGCCATTGGACAGAGTTTAATATCGAAATTCGCCCCTTAATGGTGCTTTATGAACCCGTTCTCGATTATGACATTATTAAAGGCATTGAGCCAGATCGAGGCGGTCAAGAGTATGTACGAGAAGTGGCTCAATTAAAAGCTATTTTAGAATTTGAAGGCCCAGGCTCACCCTTGGTTGAGCCACAGTTAGAGGTCTTAAGAGATTTAACGTATCAAATGATTGATGAACAATATGCGATTAATTCGATTAACAAATCGGGAAAAGTTAATCAAATTAAATCCGTCATGAAAAATTATATCTACAGCGAAGACACGCAAGCCAACCGGGAAACAATTCAATCTCGGCTCAATTGGTTTCGCGATCCTAGGGTTGTCCAGTTTATTGCGCCAGAGTTGCTATGGGCAGATTTATCCTCTAAGGAAGCTTTTGATCAATTTTGGTCTCTGGAGAATTTCCAGGAAGATACTTGGCGTGAGTCCTTTGAGTTTATGAATAATGAACTCTTTTTTCCGGTTGAGTCCATGTACTATCGTCACTTGGATGTAACGGGAGCATTTGCCAATCGGTTTATCCTGCTCGATTTTCCCTTTTTATTGATTTACTGGATCGATTTTATTGTTAAGGTTTTGTGCCGAATTTATCGGGAAAAAGACATCAGTTTGGGAATTGCGATCGGTAGCCGTTCCTATGATTTGCTTTTGCTGCAACCCTGGGTTCCTGGCTTGCGCGTAATTCCCTTAATTATTCGCTTTAACGAATCCGATTTAATTGACTTGGAGCCGGTACAAAAATATTTAGGATTAAATTTTATTGCCAGCTTTGGTCAAGAATTAGCTCAGGTAGTGGTCAATCGAGGGATTGGACAACTGCAAGGTAAAATTAGTGATGGGTTAATTCAGAAAGCTTTTATTAAAAGCCCTCGTGATGCTAGTGTTGATGGGAGTAGCGATGAAGAAATTACGGTAGACAATGGGGCACAAAAACAGCGCAGTTTTGGCAGTATTACGGGACGAGTTTGGGAGGTAACGGCTTGTAATGTGCTGCCGGAAATTTCACCCGATCTAGAAGCATTCTTACGCTACGAAGTGGATAAAACCCTACAAAAGTCAGGTTTATATCAGCGAGTACAAAAAATTCCGGGTGTGCGCCGATTTCCCGATCAAATTGCGGAAAAATTGGTACAACAAATTATTCAATCACTAACCGTTAATCCCCGCAAATCTTATCTGAAGGGACAAACTCAAGCACCCGATATGCTCGAACAGCAATTGAAAGAGCGTTTGGGGGAAAATTTCCGCCTGAAGTTACAAGCGGAACTCCAGAAAAATTATACGTTTGAGGAGATGGATTTATTGCTGATTGAACTCTTGGAAGGCGCAAAAATCGGGGATAAGAAAACCTCTTCTCAACCCCAATTAAATCCTGCCGATAATGGGTAATGGGTAATGGGTAATGGGTAATGGGTAATGGGTAATGGGTAATGGGTAATGGGTAATGGGTAATGGGTAATGGGAAGACCAGATTTTGAAGAAGTGGAGGTTTATCGGTTAGCCGAAAAGTTAGCTAATGAGATTTGGGAAATGGTAATTTCATGGGATGGTTTTGCGAAAGATACTGTTGGTAAACAATTAGTGAGAGCAGCAGATAGTATCTGTGCGAATATTGCTGAGGGTCGAGGACGGTGGCATTTTAAGGATAATCAACGGTTTATTCGCATTGCGAGGGGATCGCTATATGAAACAACGAGCTTTTTACGATTGGCTTATACTCGCCGTTTGATAGATCGGGATACATCCGATCGCCTAAAATTACTTTTAGATGAACTAAACCCCAAACTTAATGCATATCTCAAATCTTTAAATCGGTAATTAGGTAACTGGAGATTGGTTTACCAATCACCAATTACCAATTACCCATTACCCATTACAGGGCATAACGACATGCTAACCAAGCGATGAATACGCCTAGGAGTAATCCCATGATCACTTGGAATGGGGTATGGCCGAGGAGTTCTTTGAGTCGGTCTTCGTTAAATTCCGGGTTTTCCTGGAATAATTCATCAATAATTTGATTAAGGATACGGGCTTGTTTTCCGGCGGCTTGGCGAACGCCTGCGGCATCATACATGACGATGATGGCAAAGATGGTGGCGATCGCAAATTCTGGACTCGACCATCCCGTGGTCATGCCGATGCCGGTGGCTAGGGCAGACACCAGGGCAGAATGGGAGCTGGGCATTCCGCCCGTGGTGACTAAAGCGCGAATATTGAGCTTTTGATGCTGAATCACATCCACGACTAATTTAATCACCTGGGCACTTAAACAAGCAATCAAAGCGACGATTAATATCCGGTTCCCCAGAATCTCATTCACAACCTGCATACCTCATTCTCTAGTAACTTCGGGCGGTAATAAAGTCGGCGATCGCCAGTAGGGGGTTCGCCGCTTCTCCATACCCCTCTAACTGGGCTTTTGCTTGTTCAATCAAGGCCTTACTTTCTTGTTTAGATTTCTCAATTCCCCAAAGACTCGGATAAGTCACTTTTTGGGCTTGAGCATCTTTACCACTGGTTTTTCCCAGTTCCTCAGAGGTGGCCGTAATATCGAGGATATCATCGACAATCTGAAAGGCGAGGCCGATATTTTGGGCATATTGTCTCAGACGCTCTAATAATTCTGAGGATGCACCGGCTAGGATGGCTCCAGAAACGACACAAGCTTCGAGTAATGCACCGGTTTTGTGGGTATGGATATAGTTTAAGGTGGAGACATCCACATCAGATTTGCCTTCCGATTCGAGATCCACCACTTGTCCACCGACTAACCCGGTTGCACCTACGGCGCTGGTGATTTCGATGATGACCTGTAAAATGCGATCGCTCTTAACGCCTTGAGTCTGACGGGCAATATGTTCAAAGGCGTAGGTTAAGAGGCCATCCCCGGCTAAAATGGCGATGTCGTCGCCATAGACTTTGTGGTTGGTGAGTTTACCGCGACGATAGTCATCGTTGTCCATGGCGGGTAAATCATCATGGATCAAAGACATGGTATGGAGCATCTCTAAAGCGCAAGCGGTAGGCATAGCCATGTCGATTGTGCCCCCAGAGAGTTCGCAACTGGCGAGAGAGAGAATCGGACGCAGACGTTTACCTCCGGCTAGGAGGGAGTAGCGCATGGATTCATAGAGCGTTTCTGGGTAGAGGAGGGGAACGGCTTGCTCTAGGGCGGCTTCTACTTGGCGCTTGCGATCGCCTAAATAAGCGTTTAAATCAAAGGCGATCGCTGATTGAGGGGATTCCATGTCGTTTGTTAGTACCATTCTCAATGGGGGTTAAATCAGGTTAGATCTTTAAATTTACGCGATCTTTTGACGGTAACTCCATACTGTATTTTGCAATAATATGGCCACCGTCATCGGGCCAATGCCACCGGGAACGGGGGTAATGGCGCTACAGATGGGTTTGACGGCGGTCATATCCACATCTCCGACTAATTTTCCTTTGCCCTCATTGCCGGGAATGCGATTAATTCCCACATCAATCACCACCGCACCGGGTTTAACCCATTCGGAAGTAATCATTTGAGGTCGGCCCACCGCAGAAACTAGGATATCAGCAGAGCGGGTAATTTCCGAGAGATTTTGCGATCGCGAATGGGCAACCGTTACGGTGGCGTTGGCTTCGAGCAACATTAAGGCCATGGGTTTACCCACTAAAATACTGCGCCCTACCACCACAGCATTTTTCCCAGAGATCTCAATGCCATATTCTTTGAGCAGGTACATCACACCTTCGGGGGTGCAACTGCGAAGTCCAATTTCCGATCGCACCAGTTTTCCTAAGTTGGTCGCGTGTAGTCCATCCACATCCTTCTGGGGGTCGATCCGATGCAAGAGGGCAACTGCATCTAAATGATTGGGTAGGGGCAGTTGGACTAAAATCCCATCCACTCGCGGGTCTTCATTCAGCGCTGTAATCGTCTCTTCCAGTTCACTTTGGGAGGTAGAAGCGGGGAAGGTGCGCCCAAAAGAACTGATGCCAATGCGATCGCACGCTTTTTGTTTATTTCTGACATAGATGGTACTGGCAGGGTCATCGCCCACCAGTAGTACCGCTAACCCCGGAGGACGACCCATTTGGGGTTGTAAGGACTCAATTTCGGCTTTTAAGCGAGCTTTGATGGTGCGAGCCGTTGTCTTACCATCGAGAATTTGTGGGGTGTCGTTTGCCATGCTCAGAATCAATCGCGCTACGCGCGGGTAATCGGTAATCGGTAATGGGTAATTGATCATTAATCCCTTTCTTCACTTACCATTTCTTCCTGCTCCTGGCAACTTTCGCTAGAATCAAGGCGTAATTTTGAGTAGATTCCACAATGCGTTTATGCTCAAGCCAAGGGTTGGGAGGATCGAGAGTGATTAGCCTAGTGTTGGCGGCCAGTTTGTGGGGATGTAATCTAGAGTCTCCTTTGCCGTTTGGGTTCGGTTTACCCTCTAATCTGATTACCCCGATTGAGAGTCTATCCCCCACTGCTTCAGAGACGGTCTATCTTCAGGGTAGAGTGGTGAAACTGATTCCCCTACTGAATCGCTATGCCTATCAGTTAGAGGATGATACGGGGGTTGTGGTCGTGCTGACGACCGGAGAAGTACAGGAACCGGCCATCGGCGATTCCGTGAAAGTACGTGGACAATTGCGCCATCAAAGTATTCCCATTCAAGGACAGGAGTTAGGGGAGGTGTATGTGCTGGAATTGGAGCGACTGTGAGTCCATTGAGGATGATGTCGCCATTCGTCAGGCTTATGAAACCTGGGGAGTAGAGGCATTTTACCAACACCACGGTTCGACCTATCGTAATCCCCATGAGGATAGAATTGGCCGAGTTTTGACTCAAGGGTTGGCGGCTATCCCTAGGGAGGGTTTACCGGTTTTAGATTTGGCTTGTGGCAGTGGTGAAGTCACTTTGGCTTTGCGTGAGTTGGGATGGCGGGAGATACACGGCATCGATCCCTATACTCAGCAGGCTTATCTGGAGCGCACGGGACAGGTCGCTGAGGGTTACCGGTTTGAGGAAATTGGACAGGGGGCGTTATGGGGACGCGACTATGGGTTGATTGTGTGTAGTTTTGCCCTACATTTGCTGGAGCGATCGCGCCTACCCGCTTTAGTCTATCAGCTCAGTTGCATTGGCGATCGCCTGATGGTCATCACCCCCCATAAACGCCCGGAAATCCGCCCCCAATGGGGCTGGACATTAGTTGATGAGTTCTGTTTAGAACGGGTGCGATCGCGCCTTTATCTTTCTACAAATAGAAACCTATAAACCCTGAGATTAAGTTTAGGTTAAATAAGTAAAATAAGGTTTAAGACAATGATAAAAATTGACTTAGATCGACAATTCTTATAGTCTATTATAATTCGAGTTTCCTATAATAGAAGAGGAGTTTTTGCAAGATTAAAAATATGGTGGCACAAGTGTCAGAAATAGCAACACAGGTCGTGGCTCGATCCGGTCTAAACGCCACTGAAGTTAATATCGATTCAACTTTAGGAGACTTATCCTTGTGGGAATGCTCTGTAGATGTGAGTCAACCGGGGCGTATCGTAGCTCAAATTTTCAAAGAGCATTCCCTATTACCCGGTGTGATTTTAACCGATAAAGGGCAATTGGCCGGCATGATTTCCCGAAGACGGTTTTTAGAGCAACTGAGTCGTCCCTATGGTTTAGAGGTTTTTATTCGCCGAGAAATTAGGGTTTTAAATCGGCTCGCCAATCAAAAAGTGGGCGACCACCTTTCCCCTGGTCACTTGATTTTCTCCGGAGAAACGCCGATTGTCGAAGCAGCCGTACAATCCCTAGAACGCCCTCCAGAAAAACTCTATGAACCGGTAGTGATTGAATGTTCCACCCATCGGTATTGCTTGCTCGATATTCATCAATTACTCCTAGCCCAATCTAAAATTCATGAGTTAACCACCCAATTGTTACGCGAAAATACCCAAGCCCATCTGATTCAAACAGAGAAATTAGCCAGTTTAGGACAAATGGTGGCTGGATTAGCCCATGAAATTAGAAATCCGGTGAATACCCTATGGGGAAATGTGAAATTTTTAAAAACCTATAGTCAGGATTTACTCGATTTGGTCGATGCTTATAAGAAAGAATCGGGTGAAGATCCCGAAGCCATTGAAGATTTAAAAGAAGATATTGATTTTGAGTATTTAGAGAATGATTTGCCGGAACTCATTGACAGTATGCAGGAGAGTGCCGAGCGCTTAAATCAGTTAGTCGGGGGAATGCGGAACTTTTCCCATATGGGTGAAAACCACGCCCAGCTTGCCAATCTTCATGAATGTTTAGATAGCACCTTGTTGATTTTACGCAATAAGCTCAAATATGGGATTAACTTGGTGAAAAATTACGGAGAGTTGCCCTTAGTTGAGTGCTATTCTGGGCAACTGAGTCAAGTTTTCATGAATTTACTCACCAATGCTATTGATGCTTTGAATGAGCGGGAACAATCGGAGCAATGGCAACCGGAAATTACAATTACCACCGAATGGTTGGCGGAAGCGGATGAGTCAGAATGGGTTAAAATCCAAATTGCGGATAATGGAGTGGGTATACCTGCGGAGATTCAAGAGCGAATTTTTGAAACCTTTTTTACGACTAAACCGGTGGGGAAAGGTACGGGATTGGGGTTGGCAATTTCCCACCAGATTGTAACAGAGAAACATAAAGGAGAGCTGAAGTTGCGATCGCAACCGGGAAGCGGTACAACCTTTGAAATTTGGTTACCCATCTCTCAATCCTCATCCCCAGATTAATTACTCTCGAGAGTAGAGAGAGCAACACCTCGCATGGAATAATCGAGTAGCTCCATAGGATGGAAAATCGAAACTGTCTTACCCTGCTGCTGTAAATGTTTTTTGATCTGCAAACTACAGCCTGGATTGGCAGAGGCAATTAAATCGGCTCCCGTATTGAGCAAATTCGTCACTTTTTGATCGCCTAAGCTTTCAGCCACCTCTGGCTGCAACATATTATAAACACCGGCACTGCCACAACACAAAGCAGCATCAAGGGGTTCTTTCAACTGTACGCCTGGAATTTGTTTTAAGAGTTGCCGGGGTTGAACGCTGATTTTTTGTCCATGTAAGAGATGACAAGCATCCTGATAGACAATCTTCAAGTTGTCTTCAGCTAGGGGAGATAAGGGCGCTGTTAATCCCACCATGGCTAAAAATTCTTGAATATCTTTGACTTGACTGACAAACTGTTTCGCTTTGTCTCGATAATTGGGATCGTCGGCTAAAATATGGCCGTATTCTTTCAAGGTATGGCCACATCCTGCCGCATTGATAATCACATAATCAAGATCTAAATTGGCAAAAGAATCAATCATTTGCCGGGCTAAATCTTGGGCGGCTTGGGTTTGCCCTTGATGTTCTGGGAGTGCGCCGCAACAGCCTTGGGTTTTGGGAATGACGACTTCACAACCATTCCCGGTTAAAACGCGAATGGTTGCCGCATTCACGGGATTAAAAAACAGCCGTTGCACGCAGCCAATAATCACCCCGACTCGATAGCGTTTTTTGCCTTGGGCAGGAATGACATCAGCAAAGGAATGGCCCAGGGAAGCGAGGGAAATCTGGGGTAAAATGGATTCCATGGCTGCCAAGCGAGGGGATACTTTTTTCAGCAGGTTGGTGCGACGAATCAGGGATTGTAAGCCGGATTTTTGATAGAGATAGAGGGGATAGAGCAGGGGAACTAAGCGATTGGGATAGGGAAAAAGATTGAAGATTAAGGAGCGAATGAGGCGATCGCCAACATTGCGATCGATATTGCGTTCGACTTGGTGGCGAGTGGCAGAAATGAGTTTATCGTACTGCACGCCAGAGGGACAGGTACTCACACAGGCTAAACAGCCTAAACAGGTGTCAAAATGTTGGGAAGTTGCGGGGGCTAAGGGGGCTTCACCTTGGTTAATGGCATCCATCAGATAAATGCGTCCTCTGGGGGAGTCCATTTCTTTTCCTAGCACTCGATAACTGGGGCAGGTGGAGAGGCAAAATCCGCAATGAACACAGGCATCAATTAATTCTGGTTTGGGGGGATTTTGGGGATCGAATCCAGAGGGAAGATGGGGATTTTGAGCTAAGAAATTACTGTTTCTGGCGGGGATGGAGTCTGAGGTGGTCATAAAAATAGCGCTTCGCCCTGGTAATGGGTAATGGGTAATGGGTGATAGTTTTAATTATGCAAAAAAGGGTTACTTTTGTGCAAGGTAACAAACATGGTTTATGCTAATCGATACTATAGAATCGAGTGGGTTTATTGAATAAAGCGATCGCAACTGAGCAAGGAATCGGGATCGAATTGATGTTTGATGTTTTGCATTATTTTCCGGGCATTGCCCGTATAGCCCCATACGTCTAGGGATTGTTTGAGGGAGCGGGGCGCTTCTAGAAGAGTGAGAAAGCCGCCATGGGAGGTGAGATAGGATCGCAACTCTAGCAGTTGCGTCGAGCGTATTTGATGACACCCCAATAATCCTAACCCGGTTCGGGCATGAATGACACATGCGCTTTGCACTTGGGGGAGTTGTTGAATTTTTAGTAATAGATTCACGGCTTCTGTGGGGCGAATGCCGAGTTTACAAATCCCCTTTTGGGGGTGGGGTTCCCAGATCTGATGTTGCCAGGTTTGCCAGTGTTGAGTTTCGTCTTGCTGCTCGTAAATTTGGGCGCTCAATTCTAAGGTTTGACCGATGTCGAGTACCCGTTGAACTTGTTCTTGGACGCTTAAGGGTATGCTTTGGAACCGAGCAATGAGTAAAATTTGGTCGTTTTGGGGTCTAAGATCGAGGGCGGTGGGGGTTAAACTGGAACTCAGTAGGGTTTGGGTGGCTTGGGCGATCGCCTCTGGATTTCCTGAAAGTACGACGGTGGCTGAACTTTGGGGAATGGGATAGAGGCGGAAGGTGGCTTGGGAGATGATGCCTAAACTGCCATAACTGCCAATGAGCAGTTTCATGAGATCATAACCAGCTACATTTTTGACCACTCTACCCCCCGCTTTGGCTAACTCGCCATCACTGCGAATAAAGGAGATCCCAATCAGGCGATCGCGCACCCCCCCATACCGATGTCGCCAACTGCCGGTATCTGCTGTGGCAATGATACCGCCGATAGTGGCTTGGTTGGGGTAGGCGGGATCGAAGGCTAAAAACTGGTTATGGGGCGCTAAAAATTGATTCACCTGTGCCAAGGTGATCCCGGCTTCTACGGTAATTGTGAGGTCTCCGGATGCATGTTCAACAACTTGATTTATGCGTTGGGTACTGATGAGGAGATCGACGGCTTTACCGATGCCTCCCCAATGAATTTTACTGCCTGCTCCCCAGGGTAAAACCCGCCATTGGTTGGCTTTGGCGAGTTTCATCACTTCGCCGAGTTGTTCTTGAGTTTCGGGATATGCCACGGAGGGAGGGGGCGATCCGGGTTGCCAAGCTTGTTGAAAATGCTGTTGTAGGGAGGGTTCGAGCTGCTCAAAGGGCAACAGTTGGGAGGGTTTGAGGAGGGAGTTTAGGGTAGGGGCGATCGCAGTCACAGGACAGATGGATAAGATGAGGGCTATATTCTATGATACTGTGCGATCGCCCCTCAATAATCGATTATGGGTCTAGGCGATCGGGATCGATGCCTAATTCTCTCAGTTTTTGGGCGAGCTTCTCGGCTTTCTGTTCTGCGGATAATGCCCGTTGTTGAGCCGAGATCATTTGTTCCTCTGGTGTTAAATAGCGCTCTCCCTGCTCATCATACCAATAGAGCCATTCTCTCTCTATTCCCTGATAGCTTCCCTCCGCTCTACCGATGCCTAAATTTAACTCAGATAGCCACACCGGTTCCCCGGATAATAATTGATATTCACCGGCTTGGAGTTCATAAACTTCCAACTTCTGTTTTCTTTTCCTTAAAGGGTTATAGATCGCATAATATAAAATTCCCATTTCGGCATATTCTTCTTTTTTCTGAGTATATTCTTTCCGCCGTTTATGGGAAACAACTTCTAACACCAGGGTGGGAAATTTTTGCTCTTCCCACAGCACATAGGATAAACGTAAATCCGAGTCAATAATTCTTGGTACACCGACACTCAAAAAGCCATCGGGGACAATTGCAGGTTGGCTCGGATCGTAATAGATTCCCATATCTATCCCAAAAAACCAATCCATCCGTTCTGCCCAAATTAAAGCCAGCATCGCTTTGAGCAAACTGGGAATTAAATCTTGTAGTTCGTTATCCACAGGAGTATAATCTGAATCGGGTAAATCTTCAGCAGAGGGTAAGCAAGCTCTGGGATTATAGTTGAGTAACATAGGCTTCTCAAGCGTTTTCCTTTCATTTTAGGGTAACACCAAGCCCGCTTGTTCATGTCCACGAAGCGGAAAAACCCTTTCAGATCATACCATTTCTATTTGATGAAAGCAACGATTGTAAGCCATTGACAACTGGTCTGATTTTCTTGCAAAAAGTAGGCGGTGGCTATATTTTCATCCACCGCCTGTTGCTGGAACATTTTGCCCAACTTCCGCTAGAGTAAATAGCTCAGATTACCGATCTATTTGGCTCCCACTAATTCGCTAGAAGCATCTTGTTTGTCCCAGTTAGCCCAATCTTGAGGTTTTAGGAACGTGGTGTAGAGTTCCTCTTCTCGGCTACCCGGTTCTGGACTATAGCAATATTCCCAGCGCACCAGGGGAGGTAAGGACATTAAAATAGACTCAGTACGGCCATTGGTTTGTAAGCCAAAGATGGTTCCCCGGTCATAGACGAGGTTAAATTCAACGTAGCGTCCGCGACGATACAGTTGGAAGTTGCGCTCGCGATCGCCATATTCTATATCTTGTCGGCGCTCAATAATCGGAAGATAGGCATCAAGAAAGGAATTGCCACAACTTTGCACAAAGCCAAAGATGTCTTCCCAATTATGGGAAGTTTCGCCCACTTGTTGACTATATTGTGCCGCTCCTCCTTCCGCATTGGGGCCTCGATATAACTGTCCCCGACCATCTTGGTAATCAAAGAAAATACCGCCAACTCCTCTGGTTTCTTGACGATGCTTGAGATAGAAATATTCATCACACCAGCGCTTGAAGGTGGGATAATATTGCGGATCGTGCTTATCGCAAGCATCTTTAATGGTTTGATGGAAGCGAATCGCATCTTCAGCAAACGGATAGTAGGGGGTTAGATCGACTCCACCCCCAAACCACCAAACCGGCCCGGCTTCAAAGTAACGGTAATTGAGGTGAACCGTGGGAATATAAGGGTTACGGGGATGCAACACCATCGATGTTCCTGTGGCAAAGAAGGGATGACCGGCTGCTTCTGGACGTTGGGTCAGGATAGAAGGGGGTAGGCCTTCTCCCCAAACTTCAGAAAAGTTAACTCCACCTTGTTCAAAAACTCGACCGTCTCGGATCACTCTGGAACGACCCCCACCTCCTTCGGCCCTGTCCCATTGGTCTTGTTTAAATTTAGCTTGACCATCGATCTCTTCTAGTCCTTGACAGATTTGCTCTTGTAAGCCCATAACCCAGGTTTTAAACCGTTCGCGAGAATCTGTCGGAGGCAGGTTGGAGGCTTCGGAATGACTCATAGTAACTTCTAGTAATGTCGTAGACTTGATGTTTTAGAATTTGAACTCTAATCACTTTATAGTGATTAAGCTCAAATGGTGGATTTTTTTTCAAAACTTAATACTTTTGCCAGTAAACCCGATCGCCACACCCCAGGTCTAACTTCGGCATCATGGGGGAAGCGATCGCCTAACCTGGCTCTCTTTTTACCAGCCTTGTATTTGTAGCGTTTTGCATACAACCAACAAGAACCGTAAAGCAATGTAAATATTTTATGAGAATTGACGACCAATTCTTATCTTCGTTATAGACTGATGTATCGATAAATTGATTTTGTATCCGATTATGGTAAAAACGCTCTCACAACCCACGATCGCAGAACTCAAGCCGGGTGTAAAAGCTCCAGTCCAGGAAACCCTCCTGACTCCTCGGTTTTATACCACGGATTTTGAGGCGATCGCCTCGATGGATATTTCTAGCCAAGAAGCCGAACTGCGGGCCATGGTCGCTGAAATGAAAGCAGACTACAACCGCCATCACTTTGTCCGGGATGAGAGCTTTGACCAGTCTTGGGAACATCTCGATGAAAAAACCCGCGCTACGTTTGTAGACTTCCTAGAGCGCTCGTGTACATCTGAATTCTCCGGCTTTTTGCTCTTTAAGGAACTCTCGCGCAAGCTCAAAGAAACTCAGCCCCTATTATCAGAAGTATTTAACCTAATGGCGCGGGATGAAGCCCGTCATGCTGGGTTTTTGAATAAAGCCATGAGCGATTTTAAGATCTCTCTGGATCTGGGCTATCTGACCAAAAACCGCACCTATACCTTTTTTAAGCCAGAGTGGATCATCTATGCAGTCTATCTGTCAGAAAAAATTGGCTATTGGCGCTACATCACCGTTTACCGTCATTTAGAGAAACATCCCGAATATCAGTTTTATCCCCTGTTCCGGTTCTTTGAAAGCTGGTGTCAAGATGAAAACCGTCATGGAGATATTTTTACCGCCTTGTTGCGATCGCAGCGTCATATGTGGGATAGCTGGACAGGACGACTCTGGGCCCGCTTTTTCCTCCTCACCGTCTTTGTCACCCACTCCCTCACCGTAGACGAGCGCACTGACTTTTATGAAATGATTGGTTTAGATGCCAGAGAATATGACCAAACCGTGGTTTGCAACACCAATGCTACAGCAGGTCGCGCCTTCCCAGTCATTTTAAATGTGGATCACCCCGAATTTTTCCCACGGGTTTATCGCTGTTCAGAGCGCAATATGGAAATGGCAGCCATCGATCGCAGCAGTGCCCCTAAAATCGTCAAATTCTTCCGCAAACTGCCCTTAATGGCTGGAATTGGCTGGGATATGCTACGTTTATATCTGATCAAACCCATTGACGCAGAAGCCATCCGCGAGACCGTGCGTTAACCTAGAAACCGGGTTTCTACGAATATTTTTGACAACGAAACCCGGTTTGTGTGCCCCTAATCGAGACTGAAGAAAGATGAAAATGAACACTAAACCATTCCTAGGCCTGACTTTAGTCGGATTAGCCAGTATGCTTTCATTAGGGGCGATCGCCACTCATCTGGCTATAGCCCAAACATCTATGGACTTGAACACCTTGCGTAGCATTGCCCTATCGCAACACAACAGCTATCGAAACACTCATCATAGCCCCAATATGAGCCTCAATAGTTCCCTCAATAGTACAGCGCAAAATTGGGCACAATACTTGGCAGCCAATGCCATATTTGAACATAGTTCCCGCAGTCAACGAAACAATGCGGGAGAAAACTTATATGTTTACTACACCACCGGATCGGCTCCGGCTGCGGATACCTTAGCAGAAGAAGCCGTTACCAGTTGGTACAACGAGGTCTCAGACTACAACTATTCCAATCCAGGTTTTGCTTCTGCTACTGGACATTTCACCCAAGTAGTTTGGAAAAACAGTACCGAATTAGGTTGTGGTGCAGCAGAAGGGACGGCAACTCTTCAGGGAAGAAATTTTAATGCCTTTTATGTGGTCTGCCATTATAATCCTGCGGGTAATGTTACGGGAGATTTTCCGAATAATGTATTGCAACCTTAGATATAGCAAACCTAAATGAGTTATGTAATGGCTGCCCCTCATCCCCCAGCCCCTTCTCCCGCAGGAGAAGGGGAGCAGAAGTCCCTCTCGGAGTGGGAGAGGGATTAGGGAGAGGGCATTTCCTGTTGCACAACTCATTTAGACTAGCTATATAACTCAATTCATGAATCTAAATCCGCCAGAGTAAGTCATTGCGAATGGAACGCAGTGGAATGAAGCAATCTCAACAATCAAGGATTTGATATAATCAAGGAGTGCCCATCAATCTCATCATGTATATTCTTGACACTGACCATCTGAGCTTGATCCAACGTAATGGAGAAGAAGGAAAGCGTATTTTAGAAAAACTGGCTGGCATGAAAGATGTTGAAATCGCCGACATGAAAATCGTTAATTGTTAATTGTTAATTGTTAATTGTTAATTGTTAATTGTTAATTGTTAATTGATATTAGGCAGACATGACAATCAGCTTCAGTGGATCGAGATAAACATACCAAGGAAAGGGACGCTCTTGAATTTCGTGCCATTTTTCCTTAAAAATTTCTGCTTGTAAATGATAATCGTCTTCGTGCTGTCCCACAGAATGGAGCTTGAGATAAAGGGTAATACGGTGGGGGGTTTCACTGACTTTAACTAACCAACAGGGAAAGCTATTGATGGGTTTTGGTTCTAGGAGAAATTGTACATGATGAGCGCGGAGTCCAACATAAGCCGAAGAAGGATAAATCACTGGTTTTACGGTAAGTTGACAGTCCCAGTCTATGGCTTTAATTTGATGACGATCGCCGATTCTTTGCAGCCGCGAGAAGTTTTTGCATTCGGTTAGTTGAGCGACTCTAAAATTGGGCGGCTGTTGAAAAATGTCCTGCTTAGAGCCAGAGGCAATGACTTCACCGCGATCGAGAATGGTTAAGGGTTCGCAAACCCGATAGGCTTCTTCGAGTTTGTGCGTGACAAATAAAATTACGCCTTTATAGTTAGTAAAGACCTTGGCTAAAAGTTGTTCAATTTGGCTGCGTAAATAGCTGTCTAAAGCAGATAGGGGTTCATCAAGCAGCAAAGCGTCAGGTTCGATCGCCAAGGCTCTAGCGAGGGCGACTCTTTGTTGTTGTCCTCCAGAGAGCTGATGGGGATAGTGTTGAGCGACTTCTTGCAGTTGTAGCAGTTCTAAGTATTTGTCCACTTGTTTGCGTTGCTCGGTTTTCTCTAGATGTTGCAAACCAAAGCCAATGTTACGAGCGACTCTCATGTGGGGAAAGAGGGCATAATTTTGGAAAACGAACCCAATGCGGCGATCGCGACAAGGAAGGTTAATGCCTTGTGCTGAATCAAACAAAATCCGACTATTGAGAAGAATGGTTCCTTCAGAAGGGGTTTCTAAACCGGCAATACAGCGCAACGTCATACTTTTTCCCGAACCTGATGCGCCTAAAATTCCCAAGGGGCGATCGCCAGCTTTGAGCTGAACTCTGAGGGAAAAATGGGGTAAACGCTTCTGTACATCAACAATGAGTTCTTGTCTAGAGAACTGGAGTGGAGTGACTGAGGTAAAGCCCACAGAGCGGTTGAGCGAGATCCAGGGACTGATAATGACGAACCACCGACTTAACGTAGAAGCACCCCATCGATCGCAGAGCCGATCGAACCACCCTTGAGTTTTTGAGCCATAATTAATCGATGCAATGACAGCGAGGGCGATCGCCACCAGAATAACCACCCAAAGGAGAGCTTCTGGCATCTTTCCCGCTTCAGCCGCAAAATAAATGGCGATCGGCATCGTTTGCGTCTTTCCAGGAATGCTACCGGCTAACATTAAAGTTGCCCCAAATTCGCCCAACGCTCTAGCAAACGTTAAGATCGCTCCAGAAACAATGCCTCGCCAACTTAAAGGAAGAATAATTTGCCAAAAGATCCGCAGTTCTGTTGCTCCTAATGTGCGAGCGCAGTTCACCCAATCTACATTAACTTGTTCAAAAGCAGCTAAAGTCGTTTTGTACATCAAAGGCAAGGCAACAACAGTGGATGCAATAACCGCACCTTTCCAAGAAAAGATAATACTGATTCCCCAATGCTGTAAGACTTTTCCCAGGGGACTATAGCGACCAAATAATAATAAGAGTAAAAACCCGACGACAATCGGAGGAAGGACGAGAGGTAGCGTTAAAATCCCATCGATAATATTCTGGCCTTTTCCCTGATAATTGAACATTATCCCAGCTAGGATAATTCCAGCAAAAAATGCAAGAAGTGTGGCAACTGAAGCCGTTTTAAGAGAAATCCAGAGCGGAGAAAAATCTAAGAGCAATTAACAATTAAAAATTAACAGTTAAAAATTTTCATGTCGGCGATAGCCGAAACAATCAACAATTATACCCTATTCCCTATTCATAAACCCATATTTTTGGAAGATATCTTGTGCAGGTTGGCTAAAGAGAAATTGAACAAACTCTTGGGCAGCTTCTGGATGTTTGCTCTCTCGGATAATGGCCACGGGATAGGCAATAGGAGAATGGGTATTTTCTGGGGCAAACTCAATTATTTTAACCCGATCTGAAATGTTCGCATCCGTCCGATAAACCATACCCGCGTCTACATTACCGGTTTCCACATAAGTCAGGACTTGCCGCACGTCTTTGGCAAAGACAAATTTAGGTTCTAAGGATTGATAGAGGTGTAGAGACTCTAAAACTTCTTTGGCATAAGCTCCTGCGGGCACGCTTTCAGGAGCGCCGATCGCAATTTTCTGGATGCGATCGCTCTTTAACTGAGTAAATCCACTAATATCAGAATTTCTTTTGGCTGTAATTAGAACCATCTGATTCTTGAGTAGATTTTTCCGCGTACCCGGAAGCAGCAAGTCTTGGGCTTGCAGAGCATCCATATACTTTAGGGCAGCAGAAATATAGATATCCACGGGCGCACCCTGTTCAATTTGATAGCGCAAAGAACCCGAAGCACCAAAATTATAGGTCAGTTGTATATGTTGCTCTTGCTGACGGTAGATATCCCCAATCTCTTGCATGACATCTTGGAGACTCGAAGCGGCTGAAATCAACAATACAGTCAATTTTGGCGATTGAGGACTGTCTACACACGAAGCAGTAAAAGCAGAAAGTAACCCCAAGACTCCCCATCCGATAACCCTTCGTCTTCCAATCATCACCCAGATTAATCCTCTTGCCTTTTGCCGATTCCCTTATGGCAGTTTTGCGCCCTCCAGGTCTGCATCTGTCAAAATTGTACCCGTGAGATCGGCCCCAGTTAAATCCGCATGATGTAAGATGGCTCCGGTTAAATCCGCATAACTGAGGTCAGCGTAGCGCAGACTGGCTTCCCGTAAATCTGTTTGAAATCCTTGCAGTCTGCGGCCTAATCCGAGATTAGCACGACAGAGAATAGCTCCATCGAAGTTAGCACGGTGGAGAATGGTTTGGCTGAGGTTGGCGTAGCTTAAATTGGCTTCAGATAAGATAACCTCTTCTAAGTTCGTGGGTTGGTCAGAGGTAGGGCGTAAATCAGCATCAATGAGGAGAGCTTGGGATAGGTTGGCTCCTTTCAAGGTTGCGCCAGATAGAATCGCTTTGATCAGATTAGCATGGGTTAAATTAGCCTGGTCTAACTTGGCTCCACTCAAGTCCGTATCGCGCAAAAGAGCTTTCGTCAAGTTGGCTGCGGTTAAGTTAGTTCCCCAGAGTAAAGCTTCACTGAGGTTTACCCCCTTCAGTGTAGCGCCAGAAAAGTTGCTTTTTCCCAGTCGAGCTTGTCGGAAATCTGTGCCGGAAAAATCAGCATCAGACAAATTGATCTCGACTAATTCTAGGTCTTTGAGGTCGAGTCCTGAAAAGTGGCGATCGCCTTGATGATACCGTTCTAATAGTTCAGATAGATTTATCACAGTCGTCAAACCTTGCTCTATTCCCGCGATCGTGAACAATCTTTACTTTACCAAGGATGGCCACCCATGGTGTAGCGATCGATCGCCAGCCCTCTTAATTTTTAGGCCAGAAGCGCTCCCAAAACCAATTCATGGGCACATAGATCACCGGGGCCCATAGGCTACTGAGAATCGCTGAACACAGAGCAATCTGTTGATGGGCAATCCAAATACTAGAGAAATCGCGATCGCCAATTAACACCAACTGAAGCGCAATCAGGGTTTCCGCCAACAGCGTCATGCCAAACGTCAACAGGGCCACCGAGATAAAGTCTTCTTGGAAATATTTATCTTTTTGAAATCGTCCCGTCAAAAATCCCACTAGAACCAATCCCAACATATGGGTGGGGGAAGCATTCACGACCCCATTTTCTAACAGGGGATAGGGGGAAGTGAGGGCATCTTGGAGTAAACCCAAGCCTAAACCGGCGATCGCCCCTTGCCAAGCATTACGCTTCAAGCTCCAAACCATCACCCACACCAACGGCCAATTCACCCCAATACCCAACAATTCCATACCCGGTAATCGGGTAAACACAATCAGGGCACACAACAGGATAGAGAAGCCTGTGAGGATAATATTAACCAAACGACCCAAAGAAGTCAGGCGATCGAGTAACTGTTTTACCACTGTTGTATCCCTGTCCCTTTCTACTCATCCAACTCATTTAATTCCAAATCCATCGCCGGTTTACCCTCAGAAACCATCACCCACTCTAAATGGCCAATGGGAGCCGAAAACCGAATGATCGCCTCTGGAGCTGGACTTTTTTTCAAATCCACCGACTCTACCACCCCCACTAACAAACCCGATTGGAATCGAGGAGAATAGGGAGAAGTAAACACCTTGTATCCTGGTTTGACCTCCGGAACCTTATCAAAAAACTCCATCACCGCCTTATTTTGGCCCCTGCCATGCAAGATCCCCATAAAGCTGCGGTCTTTACCGACGCGAATAGTTGCCCCCACCCGACTGGTTGGATCGCTCAGGAGTAACACCCGACTGGTGTTTTCCGTGACACTAATAACACGACCGATTAATCCTCCCGTTCCCGTGACAATATAATCCTTTTGAATGCCATCGACACTACCTTTACCCAGAGTAATTTGCTTCCACCAATGATCCGCACTGCGGCCAATAATGGGAGCAATGACCCCTTGTCGTTTCGACTGTTCTTGATAATCAATCAACTGCTTTAAACGGGTATTTTGCTGTTCGAGTTCTTCCACTTTCGCTTCTAACTCCAGCATCCGTGCCGTTGCTAACTGTTCTTGTTGGGGGGGATTTCCTTGGAAGGGTTCAACCAAACGACCATAGAGTTCAAACACCAACGTTCCTTGGGTTTGCCGCACATAAACCGCTAAACCTAGCGCCGCAATCATCAGCACTAAGTTTAACCAATTTCTTTCCCACCATCGACGAATTTGACGTATATACATTCACCTTACATCCACCTTACATCCGCGATCGCGCACTAAACACTCGTTCTAACTGCTTAAAGTTTTCCAAAACTCGGCCAGTGCCCAACACCACACAACTCAACGGATCGGCCGCCACATGGGTGACAATTCCCGTTTCATGGCTCACCAGAGTATCCAAGCCCTGAAGCAGTGCCCCACCCCCAGCCAACATAATCCCTCGGTCAATAATATCCGCCGCTAATTCCGGCGGAGTCCGTTCTAAAGTCCGCTTCACCGCATCAATAATCATCGATAACGGCTCAGACATGCTCTCGCGAATCTCACCCGCCTTAATGCTAACGGTTCTGGGCAAACCGGACAGTAAATGCAACCCCCGCACATCCATTGCCCCCTCATCAATCTCTGGAGTCGGATAAGCTGAACCAATCTGAATCTTGATATCCTCAGCCGTCCGTTCCCCAATGGTTAAATTGTGAACTTTTTTCATATACTGAATAATCGAATCATTCAGTTCATCCCCCGCGACGCGCACCGACTCACTAATTACCGTCCCTTGTAAACTCAAAACGGCAACCTCTGTGGTTCCACCCCCGATATCAATAATCATATTCCCCGTCGGTTCCGCCACCGGTAAACCGGCTCCGATCGCCGCCGCTACGGGTTCATCAATTAAATAGACATCCCGCGCTCCTGCCTGGGAAGCCGCTTCCATCACCGCTCGACGCTCCACACCGGTTACACCCGAAGGAATACCGATCACCATCCTTGGGGGGATTAACCCCTGTTTGCCTTCATGCACCCGTTCGATAAAATGCTTAAGCATCAGTTCCGCCGTGTCGAAATCGGCAATCACCCCATCCCGCAGAGGGCGAAAAGTGGTCACATTCCCCGGAGTCCGACCCAGCATTTTCTTCGCATCATCTCCAACTGCTAAGGGGGCTTTGGTTTCCGTGTCGATCGCCACCACAGATGGCTCCTGCAACACAATTCCCTTCCCCGATACATAAACTAATGTATTTGCAGTACCGAGATCGATACCCATATCTCTTGAAAACCGACTAAATACGCCCACCGCTTTTTCTCTCTCCACTTCAATATGTTCAAATGTCTAAAATTGTAAAAATATATAACTGACGTGGATTCTATTACGTTTTTGAGCTATCGTCCAGTCAGTTGTCCTCATCTTCCCCATTCCCCCACTCCCCAATTCCCCCACTCCCCCTCAGATTCGCTAAAGTAGATTAATTGTTCATCATTCTGATGGTGTAGTTCAAGATGGATCTCAACGTTGTACATTTAGTCGGTCGCGTCGGTATCGACCCAGATGTGAAGTATTTTGAGTCAGGCGCGGTCAAATGTAGACTGACTCTGGCTGTCGATCGCCGCACGCGACGAACCGATCAACCGGATTGGTTTAATCTGGAATTGTGGGGCAAAACGGCTGAAATTGCTGCCAACTACGTTCGCAAAGGCAAACAGATTGGAGTGACTGGATCGTTGAAAATTGACCAGTGGCAAGATCGCATGACTCAAGCCGAACGCTCTAGCCCCGTTATCCGGGTGGATCGCTTAGACTTATTAGGCTCTAAACGAGATGAGGAAGCAGCCGGAATGCCCAGCGAATTTTGAATCGAGCTAGATTTGCCAATCATCGTAGTGGATTGTCTCACCTAAAATAGTTCAATAGAAAACTCGGTTCGTAGAATGTAGGTTGGGTATCCGAACGTGGATGTCCGCTTTGCGGAAAACCCAACACCAGCAAAACTTGGTTGGGTTTCACTGCCGTTTAACCCAACCTACAATTGATTGATATCATTTAATATCTAATTTGCAAGGTAACCGAAGCTTCGACCTGCTGCTCACCGCCAATAACTGGAGTTGGGGCAGACTCTGCTCGTGCGAAGGTTGCCCCATCGAGGCGGATGGGAGAGGGGGCGTTGGCGTGATTAATCTGAATGCTGACAATACCACGAGAGCTGAGATTAAGGGAGTCTAGAACCGTTTCGGCTTGTTGCCCTGCATCGGCAGTTGCCTGACGGAGGGCAACCTGTTGGGCTGCGGCAATGGCTTCATCGGTGGCAACAAAGCTAATGCCATCAATGCGAGTGGCTCCGGCTTGTACCGCGTCATCAATCAGGCTACCGGCTTTCGAGGTCTCGATGCGGAAGCTGACGGTATTGGTGGCAGTATACCCGGTTAAGCGTTGAGTGCGATCGCTATAACTATAATTGGGCGTTAACCGAATTCCCGTTGTTTCCAGTTGCTCCACTTGACGCGCTTGCAGCAACTTCACTACCTCTGAAGACTGTCGAGCCACTTGTGCTTGTACTTCTTGGGCCGTTTTTCCCTGAACCTCTACCCCTAAATTGACTGCGGTTAGGGTAGTAGGAATGCTTTCTATCCCTCGTCCGGTTACCGTTAACGTTTGTAGCAGTTGCTGTTGTTCCTGCGCGTTTACCGGTTTGGGAGCCTGAAGACTACCTACAAATACAGCCAACCCCATTACCCCAACTGCTAAGGGCAAAATTGACCACCGTCGCCAGTTTTGGGGTAAACTCGAATCAGATTTATGAATAGGATACATAGCTGGAGTCTATCTCCTGAACGTGACAGTTTGTTACTCTTAGTCTGGCTTACACGAATGGATGACAGGGTACCGTTACCATTTTTGTAACTTTACAGTGGCTGCATAGACTTCCGTAGAGATTTGGGTCGTTGAGGTTCCTTCTCTTTACATAAACTTTGTAAATGGTCTGATTTTATAAAGTTTTAATAAAATCATAGCTCTTAGACTTGCGTCAGAGAATAAAAAGCTTTATAAATATAAATAAGGAATCAGAGGTCGCTATAATAGAATAGTCGATTAAAAGGTTTCTGTTCAGTAGAAATGTTAAATATAAACTCCTAGAACTTTTCTATACGGTTGTGCAGCGCGTGCATAGCTGTATTTTTTTTGATTTCGATTCCCATTTAAGGCTTTTGAGATACAGCCAATTCAAGACGCACCCATGGCCGAATCTGGAGAGAGCTTTGGTATTTTGGCGATCGCCTGGAAATAGGCATGGGGTAACCCCTTCCCAGTATAGATACCCTTACATATAGCGCAAAATAAAAAAAATGTCAAATACTTTCACTAGATGTAGAAAATGGAGTACATTAGGATCTCATCACTTCATTCATGTGATCGTAGTACCTCCATTCCCTATGATGCAACCAACGCTCTCCGTAACAGCCCACACCCCCCACACAACCCCGATTCATGTGATTAAGCGCAATGGCACTCGTGCAGCCCTAGATATCACCAAAATTCGTGCTGTTGTGGAGTGGGCGTGCTTGGGAACCCAGGTCAGTCCAATCCCATTAGAAGCAGGATTAACGACACGCCTGCGTGATGGGGTGACCACTAGAGAAATTCAGGAAAACCTGATCAATTGTAGTTTAGAGCTATGTAGTCCGACTGAACCGGATTGGCGGTATGTAGCTGGACGGCTCCATATGTGGAGTCTTTGGAAAGATACCTTGGTTTCCCGTGGCTATCAATATAGTAACTATCCGAAAACGGTAGCCCGTAAGGTAGCAGCCAATGAGTATGATGAGCGGATCTTGACCTACACTCCCGATGAACTGGAAATCGCGGGGAGTTGGATTAATCCCGATTGGGACACGGATTATGATTATGCTGGGGCAACGCTGTTAACCAAGCGGTATTTACTTGCAGATGAATTGCCCCAAGAAGCGTATCTCACTTGTGCGCTCCTACTTGCGTCGGTGGAAGCACCGCAGAACCGGTTGAAGTGGGCGAAAAAGTTTTATGAGGCGATCGCCCAACGGAAGATTTCACTAGCCACCCCCATCCTCGCTAACCTGCGAATTCCTGGTGGTTCCCTCTCCAGTTGTTTCATTACCGCCATGGATGACAACCTAGAAAGCATTTACCAAACCTTAACCGATACCGCCCGCATTTCAAAAAATGGCGGCGGTGTCGGGGTAAATGTGAGCCGCATTCGGGCAACGGGATCTTGGGTGATGGGCAAACCCAACGCTTCTGGGGGAGTTGTGCCTTGGATTAAACTGCTCAATGATACGGCGATCGCCGTTAACCAAGGTGGAAGACGCGCGGGTGCAGTTACCGTCAGCCTGGATATCTGGCATTTAGATATCCTAGAATTCCTGGAAATGCAAACCGAAAACGGCGATCAACGGCGTAAAGCTTACGATATTTTCCCCCAATTGGTAATTGCAGACGAATTCATGAGACGGGTAGTCGCCAAAGAGGATTGGACATTTGTCGATCCCTATGAAGTCAAAACCAAACTCGGCATTGACTTACCCACCCTTTGGGGTAAAGACTTCGAGCAAGCTTATCAAAAAATTGAAGCAGAAGTTGGATATACCCTAACCCTGTATAACCGCATTAATGCTAGGGAGCTGTTCAAAACCATCATGCGTACCCAGGTAGAAACCGGTATGCCCTATCTAGCGTTTAAGGACACCATTAACCGCGCCAATCCTAACTCCCATAAAGGCTACATTCCCGGCGTTAATCTCTGTTGTGAATCCTTCAGCAATGTCAGCCCCGGAGAAGAAGCCCATTGCTGTAACTTGAATAGCCTCAATTTTGCCAACGTAGAAGCCGAAGAATTAGCCGACATTTGCCAAACGGCGGTACGCATGTTGGACAATACCATTGAAGTCACCCATCCGCCTTTTGCAGCCAGTAAAACCCATAATGACAGATATCGCACCATCGGCGTAGGAGCCATGGGATTAGCCGATTGGTTGGCGAAACATCAGCTCTCCTATGAAGACTTGCCCCAAATGAGCCATTTATTTGAAGAAATGGGTTATTGGTGTACCCGTGCTTCCATGGAATTGGCGAAAGAGCGCGGTGCTTATGAGTGCTTTGCGGGCAGTCAGTGGAGCAAGGGACATCTGATTGGGGCTAAACCGGTAGAGTGGTTTCGGGAACATTCTGGGCAACCCGAACGCTGGGAAAAATTGTCACAGGATATCCAACACTATGGTATTCGCAATAGCCATATTACGGCGATCGCCCCCAACACATCCTCATCCCTCGTCCAAGGTTGCACCGCCAGCATTCTCCCCACCTATAGCCGTTTCTTCTACGATAAATGGGCAAAAGGCAGCGTACCCATTGCCCCTCCCCTTATCACCGATTCCTTCTGGTATTACCAAGAAAGCAAAAACTTAGAACAGAAAAAAGTCGTCGCTGCTGTCTCCACCATTCAGCAGTGGATCGATACCGGTATTTCCATGGAATTGCTTTTCAATCTCAATGAAGGCGTTTACTTCCCGGATGAACCAGGGCGCGCACTCAAAGCCAAAGACATTTTTGAAACCTTAGTCATGGCTTGGAAACAAGACTGTAAAGCCGTATACTACGTCCGCACCGTTCAACGGGACGACTTTAAGGAAGGATTAACCGATTGTAGTTCTTGCGCTAATTAACCTCTGATTTGCAAAAATCAGGAAGTGGAAGTAGATTATAGTCTGCTTCCACGTTTTGTTACTAACAACAAGTTAATGAATCATCCCCACTCATTTGAACGGCAAAAAATGACGATCAACCCCATATTTAATCCTGGGGGAAACGACGATACGGAACATCGAACCATTTGGTTTGGTGAAACCACAAATCTCATGCAGCTCAATGATGTCCGCTATCCTTGGGCGGTTAGTCTTTATAAAATGATGCGGGAAAATTTCTGGATTCCAGAAAAGTTGGATATTACCCAAGATGTGGTGGATTATTGGAATTTAACCCCAGAAGAACAGAAAGCCTTTGATGGAATCTTATCTTATTTAACGTTTTTAGATTCCGTTCAAACCTGCAACATCCCCCATCTAAAAAGTACGGTCACTGCTCCAGAAATCAGTCTCTGTATGGCCGAACAAATCGCTCAAGAGGGGATGCACAACCAGAGTTATCAATACATGATTGAGACGATCATCCCTTCAGAAAGAAGGAGTGATGTATATGACTTTTGGCGCACGGATAAAGTGTTGAAAGATCGCTGTAAGTTTGTGGCGGGACTCTATCAGCAATATATTGACAATCCTACACCAGAAAAATACTTTGTTTCTTTGGTGGCTGATTATATTTTAGAAGGGCTTTATTTTTACAATGGCTTTTGCTTTTTTTATAACCTAGCTTCGCGGATGTTAATGCCGGGAAGTGCGGATATTTTCAAGTTGATTAATCGAGACGAATTATCCCATGTTCGGCTCTATCAAAAAATCCTGCCAGAGGCAATGACCGTGTTTCCCCATTCGGTGGATCAAGTCTATGAAATGTTTGATCGAGCTGTGCAGCATGAATGCCAGTGGACTAACCATATTGTTGGCAATCAGATTTTGGGGATTACGGAAGGAAGTACGGAACAGTACACCAAATACTTGGCCAATATTCGCCTGGGGGCGATCGGTTTGCAGCCGATGTATGGGGATGATAAATACAAGAAGAGTCCCTATGCTCATCTAGAGCGCTTTTCAGATACGAAGAAAGAAGGACATACGAAGGCGAATTTCTTTGAAGCAGGAGTCACCAGTTATGTGATGTCTTCCGGGGTAACGGGTTGGGACGAAATTTAGTAATTATAGGAGCAGGAAATTAGATTAGCCTTTAGGGAGCAGGATACTCCCACTCCTTAATATAATCATTAAGGGGTTGCAAACTTTAGGGAGCAGGATGCTCCCACTCCTTAATATAATCATTAAGGGGTTGCAAACTTTAGGGAGCAGGATGCTCCCACTCCTTAATATAATCGTTAAGGGGTTGCAAACTTTAGGGAGCAGGATGCTCCCACTCCTTAATATGATCGTTAAGGGGTTGCAAACTTTAGGGAGCAGGATGCTCCCACTCCTTAATATGATGATGAAATATTAGGAGTGTGAGCGTCTCGCTCACTAACCTCAAGAATAGGGAGCAGGATGCTAGATTGGCATTGAGCGAGCAAGATGCTCGCACTCCAAAAAAAGATTACAGCAGTTTTCGCTGCTATGCGGTACATTTCGATCCCCCCAACCCCCCTTAAAAAGGGGGGCAGTAAAAGTCCCCCTTTTTAAGGGGGATTTAGGGGGATCTTTTCTGACTGTACCTCATTACCGCGCGAAGCGCTG
>NZ_JAQPOK010000165.1 GCF_030068445.1 Roseofilum halophilum BLCC-M91
ACACGGAAAAATGACGAGAGCTTGGTAGCCCCGTCGTTTCAACGCGGGGCGGAAAAGCGAACGGCGGTTTCAACCGCCGTGATGAGGGTCGTTGATGTATTCCAGAATCTTGGCAGTGCTGACTTTCCCCGTGGTGTCATAAAAATAGCTGTGAGTCCATAAACTAGGCAGTTTGCATAGCTCTGGAAATTCCTGTCGCAACAGCCGAGAAGACCTGCCTTTTAAGGCTTTGACTATTTTATGAATTGCTATATCTGACCCATGCTCTACCAATACATGAACATGGTCTGGGGCTATTTCTAACCCTTGTATTAACCAACCTTTTTCTGCGGCCACTTCTGATAAGATAGCTGCCAATCTTATTTTGACTTGGCCCACTAATACTTTCTTACGTCTTTTGGGAATCCAGACTAAATGAACGCGGGCCAAACCTACTGAATGGTTGCCATGTCGGTATATTTTTTGTTGATTTTTCATGTTGATGGGTTGACATTTATCGACATCTTGATTATAATAGAAAGATGAGTAAAAAAACTAAAAAACAAACCAAAAGTTATGGATGCCAACAGGTCTTATTGCATCCAAATAAAGACCTACAATACGGTGAAAAACCCGATAACTGGGAGGCATCTGCAAAACGCATTAAACGAGGTTTATATCAATCTGCTGCGGGTTGTTTGATAAATGCCGATTGTAACGGTGCAGCAAATATTCGTAAGAATTGTATCTGGAAGGCTCAAGCTTAAGTTAAGCCAACTAAGTAGAGGCGCTTTGATTACGCCTTTAAGAGTTCATTTTTGGACTTCTTAAGAATCTGCACGTCTTTAGACCGCAGAGTTTCAATCTCGCTTGCTCCAACCATTCCACTTCTAATCAGTTCTTAGTTACATCATCCATGGCCCTGACCCTTGTGATTAAAATTGGCACTTCTAGCCTGACCGATCCTCAGACTGGAAACCTCTCCCTGTCTACTTTAGCTCTATTGGTTGAAGTTCTGAGCCAACTGCGCCGCCAAGGCCATCGCGTAATTTTAGTCTCTTCGGGGGCCATGGGGGTAGGGTGTTCCCGGTTAGGTTTGAAAAAGCGTCCCCGTGATATTGCCCTCAAACAGGCGATCGCCGCCGTCGGTCAAGGTCGCTTAATGCGGATTTACGACGATCTCTTCAGCACTTTGGAGCAACCCATGGCCCAAGTGCTACTGACACGCCGAGATCTAGAATCGAGGATTTCCTATCTCAATGCCTATGATGCCTTCCAAGAACTGCTCGATTTGGGCGTGATCCCCATTGTCAACGAAAACGATACGGTCGCTACAGACGAACTGAGACGAAAATTTGGGGATAACGATACCCTAGCGGCCCTAGTCGCCAGTCTAGTGGAAGCAGATTGGCTCTTTTTACTCACGGATGTGGATAAACTCTATTCTGCCGATCCCAATCGGGTTCCTGATGCCCAACCGATTTCCCACGTTCGCAGCCTGGAAGAGTTAACTGAAGTAGAAGCGGGTGAGGCTTCTACCTGGGGAACCGGGGGCATGAGTACCAAAATCGCAGCCGCTCGCATCGCTACTAATGCGGGAGTGCGAATGGTGATTATGCAAGGACGCTATCCCAATCAAATTCCACGGATCTTAGATGGGGAAGAAATTGGTACTCAATTTCATCCCACTCCCCGGACGCTCAACGCTCGTAAACGCTGGATTGCTAATGGATTGGTTCCTTCCGGCACAGTGATTCTCGATCCGGGAGCGGTTAAGGCAATTTGCGATCGCGGAAAATCCTTATTAGCAGTGGGTATTTCTAAGGTAAAGGGCCGATTTCAGTCCTCAGATGCCGTGATGATTTGCGATCTTGAGGGTAAGGAAGTGGCTCGCGGAATTGTCAATTATGGCAGTGATGAATTGGATTTAATTAAGGGCCACCGTTCCGATGAAATTACTGAGCTTTTGGGATATGAAGGCTCGGATACGGTGGTTCATCGGGATAATTTGGTGTTAATGTAGCGTTGGGAATGGGGAACAGGGAACAGGAAAAAATCCTATTGTTCCCTGGTGTAGTCCTTACTCGTAGTACCGCTCTTCTAGCCAAACTCGCACTTCTTGTTCGGAGTCGCACATAAAGTGTTGATGAGTGAGGGGATCGTAAACCCGATAAATCCAATTGCCATGGGTATCTTTTTTCTGGATAATTCGGGGTTCTGCGCTGTACCACCAAACGGCCACCAGATAGTTCCAAAGCTTCTGGAGGCGATCGCCTGGAAGAATAGAATGGGGAAAGCGAAGAACGCTTTTGAGATCGGTTAAACGTAACTCCGATACTCTTGTGATTTCTGAGACACTACTGGTGTTTTTCATGGATCGTGTCCTCAATGTCTACGAATAGCAGTGTGCTGCTATATCTCTAGTGTGGAGGAAGAGCGAAGAAAAAAACAGAGGCAATTAAGCTAAATTGTAACCATAACAGTTTTGTTTTCAGAAACTGTTATGGCTAATAAAATCCATAACTGTACTGGAGCGTTATGCACTTAAGACCCATTGAGCAAACCCAAGGCGCTAACTTATATGAACAGGTGGCCAACCGCATTCAGACCTTAATTGCTGAAGGAACTCTGCAACCGGGCGATCGCCTGCCTTCAGTGCGAAAAGTTCATCAACAAATGTCAGTGAGTATTTCCACTGCCTTAGAAGCCTATCGCCTCTTAGAAGACCGGGGACTCATTGGAGCCAAACCCCAATCTGGCTATTTTGTGCGATCGGTTAAATCTCCTCCGGAACCCGATCGCTCTTCTCCAGCGCAAAAAGCCTGTCGGGTGGATACATCCCTAGTGTTTCAGGTCAATTCCATGGTACGCGATCCAGACATTATCCAACTGGGGGCCGCTGTACCGGGAATGGACTTATTACCCCTATCTACCTTAAATCGTCTCATGGGTCAGGTGATGCGCCACAATCCCGCCTTAGCCCATAGTTATAGTCCGCCTCCGGGGTGTATTGAATTTCGCCGGGCGATCGCCAGACGGTTATTGGATGCCGACTGTGCAGTGACCCCAGATCAAATTGTGGCCACCCATGGAGCCACAGAAGCCGTCTATTTATCCTTACGCGCAACCACCCAACCAGGGGATACGGTAGCCATCTCTTCCCCGTCCTATTATGGATTACTCGAAGCCTTAGCCACGCTCCATTTACGAGCATTAGAACTGCCCACCCATCCCAGGGAAGGCATTTGTCTCGATGCCCTAGAAACGGCCCTCAAACAAAAAAAAATTAGCGCTTGTGCCCTAGTCTCTAATTTTAGCAATCCCCTGGGCACATGCATGAGCAATGAGAACAAACAAGCCCTCGTGGAATTGCTCGCCGAGTATCAAATTCCCCTGATTGAAGATGATGTTTATGGGGATTTGTCCTTTAATGGCGATCGCCCCAAAGCGATCAAAGCCTTCGATCGCCATGGGTTAGTCCTCTATTGTGCCTCCTATAGTAAGGTGCTATCTCCAGGGTTGCGCGTCGGTTGGGCCGTTCCCGGATGCTATCAAGCCCAAGTCGAGCGGCTGAAATTGACGGTGAATATGAGTACCTCTCCAGGGAGTCAACTGGCGATCGCCGCCTTTTTGGCCAACGGAGGCTACGATCGCCATGTACGCAACCTGCGCCGCGCCTATGAACAGCAAATGCTGCAAATGATTCAAGCCATTTGTAACTATTTCCCCGAAGAGACAAAAGTTACTCGACCTACGGGCGGTCATGTGCTGTGGGTTGAACTCGATCCCCATTTCGATACCATGGAACTTTTCCAGAAAGCGGGCCAACATAAAATCAGTATTTCTCCAGGAATCATGTTTTCCCCCTCTAGAAGTTATGGCAATTGTTTCCGGCTCAATTGTGGTTTACCCTGGTCGCCCAAAGTCGAACAAGCCATGGAAACCTTGGGGCGCTTGATCCGTGAGGGATAGAGAACCATTAGTATACCTGGGGTGGAATCTCCTTGTTGAGGCGATCGCTCAGAGAGAGGAGTGCAACAAATGCTGAAACTTCGGTAAAGTAGAAACAGTCACGCCTTTTTTCCCTCATCTCCATGGTCAGTTCTCCTCCCCAAATCTCCCACACTACCTCCGATTGGAACCGTATTATTCGAGACTTTCAACAAATTCTTGGCCGTCAAGGCGTAATCCAGCGCAAGGAAGAACTCCTCACCTATGAATGCGATGGCTTGACCAGTTATCGGGTGCGACCGAAACTGGTTCTACTGCCCCGCAATACCCAAGAAGTAGCAGAAATCGTTAAATTATGCGATCGCCACCAACTCCCCTGGGTAGCACGGGGGGCAGGAACCGGCCTCTCTGGTGGCGCTCTCCCGGTAGAAAATGGGGTGCTAATTTCCACTGCCTTTATGCGGCAAATCCTGGATATTGACCTAGAGAACCAACAGGTCGTCGTGCAACCAGCCGTCATTAATAACTGGGTCACCCAAGCCGTGAGCGGTGCTGGTTTTTATTATGCCCCCGACCCCTCCAGTCAAATTATTTGCTCCATTGGCGGTAATGTGGCGGAAAACTCAGGCGGAGTTCATTGCTTCAAATATGGAGTCACAACCAACCATGTCTTGGGCTTAAAATTAGTGCTTCCCGATGGTTCTATCGTCGATGTGGGGGGAGAAGTACCGGAAATGCCTGGATATGACCTCATGGGATTATTTGTCGGTTCAGAAGGAACCCTGGGCATTGCCACAGAAATTCGCCTACGGATTATCAAACAAGCCGAAGCCATTCAAGTCCTACTGGCTGATTTTACCACCATGGAAGCCGCAGGAGCTGCCGTTTCCAATATTGTCAGCGCGGGAATAATTCCCGCAGGCATGGAAATAATGGATAACTTTAGTATTAATGCAGTTGAAGATGTGGTTGCCACGAACTGTTATCCCAGAGATGCGGTGGCTATTCTGTTAGTAGAAGTGGATGGGTTAGAGGTGGAAGTGGCTGAATATGCCCAACACATTGCCCACATTTGCCGCCAAAATGGGGCTAGGGATATTCAAACCGCTACCGATCCACAGGAGCGTCTACGATTATGGAAAGGTCGTAAAGCGGCTTTTGCGGCTGTGGGTAAGATTAAACCGGATTATTATGTCCAAGATGGGGTGATTCCTCGGACACAACTTCCCTATGTTCTGGGAGAAATTGAGAAACTGAGCCAAAAATATGGCTATCGAGTAGCCAATGTGTTTCATGCCGGTGATGGGAATCTCCATCCCCTGCTGCTCTACGATAATGGAATTCCTGGAGCGCTAGAAACGGTGGAAGAATTAGGGGGAGAAATTTTGAAGATCTGCGTACAAGTGGGGGGCAGTATTTCGGGAGAACATGGCATTGGAGCGGATAAACTGTGTTATATGGATCGAATGTTTACCCCTGTGGATCTCGAAACCATGCAATGGGTACGTTCTGTGTTTAATCCTCAAGGGTTAGCCAATCCAGGTAAGGTATTTCCCACACCCAAAAGTTGTGGGGAAGCGGCTCAGGCAAAAGCACAATGGGTGAATCAGAAGGCAGGAGTAGATTTATTTTAAGGGTGAGATAAATTTCTTTCTGGTAATTCCACCTTAGATCTGGCGATCGCCGTGAGAGTTACCGAGCTGAGTCCAGGTATGCGGAGCATTATGGCTATGTGGAAACCGATCCCCTTTAAGAGGCAATTATCTGCATTCAGTAAACATCGTCTTTTCATTTCGGCGGTTGTGATGATGACAATGGTGGGTTCGAGTGTGGTGGGCTATTACAGTTATCAACAGGCCTATAATGCTCTGCTCAAGAAACTTCAAGAGAATGCCCTGCAAGATGTTAAAGATGGGGTACAAGCAGTCGATCAATGGATTGGTCAGCGCAAAGCTGAAGTGGCGACGATCGCCAATAGTCCCACGGCTCGAACCCTAGATTTGAACCAGATTGAGCCTTATTTAGTCCAAGAAGCTGAAAGAATTGAACCATTTAATATTGTCGTCTTTTTTGATACCGAAGGACGATTTTATACCAGTCAAGGCAAGAATGGAGATGCCAAAGACCGTCTGTATTTGCAGCGAGCAATGCAAGGGAAAGTCAATGTTTCCGATCCTATCACTTCGCGCTCTACAGGCTTATTGCAGATTGTGATTGCGGCTCCCATTACTCCAGATTCGCCCTTAGATAATCAACCCAAAGGGGCGATCGCCGCTCCAGTGCCTCTGAATCGCCTACAAAAAGTGATTGAGGCGCTATCCTACGGGCCAGACAGTTATGCATTTATGATTGATTCTCAGGGAGTTCCCATCGTTCCTCGCGATCTGGACATATTTGGATTTAACTTGAATGAACCTACGTCTTTACTGAAGAGCAGCGATCCAGTTTTAAGCCAATTAGCACAACGAATGATGAACCGGGAACAAGGAATTGATTTAGTCAATTGGCCCGATCGCTTTCACTATATTGCCTATGTTCCCCTAGAAGAAGCAGATTTTTCGATTGCTTTAGTCATTCCCCGTCAGAATATTGACCAAGCTCTGCGCCCTTTGCATATTCTAGGATTAATGATTATTGGTTTAGTCATGTTAATGTTGTTTGTTGTCTGGCGGGCCCAAGATTGGGAACAAAATCATCTACGCCAAGCTAAGGAAAAATCAGAGCAAACGGCCCATGAGTTAACTGAAGCTTTAGGCGAATTACAACGAACTCAAGCCCAATTAGTGCAAACGGAAAAAATGTCTTCTTTGGGCCAGCTCGTCGCTGGAGTGGCCCATGAATTTAATAACCCGGTGAACTTCATTCATGGAAATTTGGTTTACGCCCGTGAATATTTCCAAGATCTCACAGATTTAGTAAAAACCTATCAAACTTATGTCCCCAATCCGCCGCAGGAAGTTACAGAAAAGCTAGAAGAGATCGATTTGGAGTTTCTAGAGTCCGATTTTCTCAAGTTGTTGGATTCTATGGGATCGGGTACAGAGCGGGTGAGACAGTTAGTAAAAGGATTACGCACGTTTTCTAGTTTGGATGAAGATGGTTGTAAATTGGTTAATCTAAATGAACATTTAGATATTACTCTAACGATTTTGGCCAATCGTTTGCACTTAAAATCTGATTGTCAAGAGATTCAGGTGATTCGAGACTATGGAAAGTTGCCTTTAGTGGAGTGCTATCCTGGGCTGTTAAATCAAGTTTTTCTCAATCTTTTGAGTAATGCAATCGATGCCATTGATGAAGCCTCTCACAACGGAAAATGGTTGGAAAATGGTCTCGAACGACCCCAAATTGAACTGAAAACTCGTGTGTTGGACTCTCCTTTTATTGAAGTGACGATTAAAGATAATGGGACGGGAATTCCTGAGAAGATTCGAGACCGAATTTTTGATCCGTTTTTTACGACTAAATCGGTGGGCAAGGGGACGGGTTTAGGTTTGGCTACCAGTTATCAAATTGTGGTGAATAAACATAAAGGGGTTTTGGATTATGATTCGACCTTAAATCAGGGGAGTCGGTTTTATATTCAGTTACCTTATATGAAAAAACTTCCACAGAGTTAAGCTGAATCTTGAATATCTAATCCTTGCCGAATTCGGTGCAATTCTTCCCACAAGTTTTTGATGCGGTTGTAGGATTCAAGGGGTGTAATTTTACCATTGGTTTCTAGGGCGCTGATTACACTGACTTTTTGAGAAAATTCTTGTAAATTGGCATTGAAAATTAGATTGTCGGGAGTCAGTTTTCCGTGGTAAGAAGTCCGGGGATATAAAAATTGTTCTTTCATCATTGGCTCCTTAAGGGATATTCATTGAGGTTGGTTATGGAGGTTGGGGATAAACCACTTGAAATTCTGATTCTTCTAAAGAGAGGAGGAGGGGTTCATCGGGGTCTTCAATGGGGTTTTGGATCAGTTGTACAATCCACCGTCCTTTTTCTTCTTCGGCTTTGAGATATCCTAATGCGCCTGCTGCATACTCTGGATAGAGAACCTGCACTAAAGTTCCTGGTTTTAACATGGATGGACGGTTGGATTTAACAATAATTGACCCCTTAACCTCATTTTAACCTAATCACTAACCAGACGGCCAATCCGGATCAAAATGGGTAAGGAGCATTGGTGACAGGTTAAGGCTGTAAGCTGGCTGTTGGGGTTAGCGCTCTTCTGGTATCCCCTCATTGAGAGACCAACGATACTCTATGGGTAAGTTAGAGCGCTGACAACTTTGTTCGAGTTGACGCTGTTGGGCGAGGGCTTTACGCAGGGTGGCAATGAGTTGATGAACTTGCTCTCGCTGGACAGATTGGCCTTCAACCGCTAACCAAGTTTGACGCTCTAAGAGTTGGAGAAGAAGTTCATAGTGAACATGAGAGGGAACCGGAATAGGTTGCATAGTTGAGTTAATTGAGGGAAAAGAGGTGTATGGAATGGGAAGAAGGCACGGGCTTTCTGGTTATTGTAGTTGATGTGGGTGGGAAAGTAGGTCGGCGATCGCCTTTTCCGGGTCGTCTTGTTTGACTAATGACTCGCCGATTAAGACGGCTTGAGCGCCCACAGAGCCGACAAATTGGAGATCTTCGCGGCTATGGATTCCGGATTCACTGACGATGAGAATGTCCCGATTTTGCAGGGGCTGGCGACGAGCGTGGTAGAGGGTTTCTGTGGTTTTTAGGTCTACGGTAAAATCTTCTAGGTTGCGGTTATTGATGCCAATCAAGTTTACGGAGTCTAAGGCTAATACCCGATCGAGTTCGTCTAGGGAGTGGACTTCAATTAAGGCTGTCATGCCGAGGACGTGGATGATTTTGCTAAAGTATTTGAGGTCTTGATCGCAGAGGATGGCGGCAATGAGGAGAACTGCGTCTGCCCCATGAAGTCGAGCTTGATAGATTTGGTAGGGATAAATAATAAATTCTTTGCATAAGAGGGGTAAGTCAACGGCGGCGCGAACTTTGGCTAGGTTTTCAAAGCTGCCTTGGAAAAATTGGCGATCGGTTAATACGGATAAACAAGTGGCTCCTCCTTGCTGGTAGGATTGGGCGATCGCCACGGGATCAAAGTTTTCTCGGATCACTCCTTTTGAGGGTGAGGCTTTTTTGACTTCGGCAATTACGGCGGGCTGGGTTTTACCCTGGCGAAGTGCCCTGAGAAAGTCTTTGGCAGGAGCCACGATTTCTATGCGACGTTTTAGGTCACTTAAAGAGACTTTTTCCCGTTGTCTTTGGACTTCTGTGTCCTTATGCCAGACAATTTCTTCGAGAATGTTTTGGGGTTCGCTACCGGGCACACTTACTTGATATTGCAGGTGACTGATGGAAAATGTAGGATTAGGGGGACGACGACGAATTTGCATGGGGGATTACAGAAAAGAGATTATCTTAAGACTCTATTCTATTAGATCGGGTTCTTTTTTGTAAGTTTGAAAAGATGGAAGGCTAATGACACATCAAGATTTAGAGCTGACTCAAGAGATGGTTTTTGATGCTGAAAATGAGACTCTGTTGCGGGTGCAAGGGGTAGGGATTCAGGTGAGGTCTGAGGATGGGTTACGGGAAGTGCGGTTAAGGGTAGAAGTGGATTGGCCGAGTTATGCACAAATTGAGGCAAACCATCAGTTTAATTTGGAGAAACGATGGCGGGGGGAGATGAGGGGGGAGTTTCTGGGCGATCGCCCCCTATACTTGGATCTGATGTTACAACCGGATCGGGTTCCCGATCCTATGCCTGATGATATCACGGAGCTTTTAACCCCAGAATTGTTGCAATCTGAGTTATGGTTGGCTCTTTCAGTCTATCAAGAGTTGGAGGGGGAACGGGTGGGTTATGATACGTTTTGGCAGCGAGCCAATTTAACCGAATTGATGCAAGCGGTGCAGATGGGAGCGCAAGCCCTAGAAACGCTTTTTAATACGGTTCAGGAGAGTTTAGAAACTGAATTTTCTCAGGTGGAAGAGGGGGGATTTGCCCGCTTAATGCGGCAGTTGGAGGAGTGGACAGAGGAGGAGGAAGAGGAACGGTCTTTAGAGTCGGTGGTGCGAGAGTTTTTTGCAGAGGATGATTGGGAATTTATACAAGTTAAACTGGGAGTTTTCCAGTTAGCTTTTCAGGGAGAAAATGGCCGCTGGAATTGTTATGCTCGCATTTATGAAGCGGAAAAACAGTTTATTTTTTATTCGATCTTTCCGGTTGCGGTTCCAGAAGGCGATCGGGGGTTGATGGCTCAATTCTTAACAAAAGCTAACTATGGCATGATTTTGGGCAATTTCGAGTTAGACTTGACCGACGGTGAACTCCGATATAAGACGAGCATTGATGTGGAGGGCGATCGCCTCAGTCTGGCTTTGGTGCGATCGCTGGTGTATGCCAATGTGACGATTATGAATCGGTATTTACCGGGAATTGTGGCGGTGTTGGAGGGGAGTCCGATATCGGATGCGATCCAAAGGGTTGAATAGCAGGAATTCCTTTACAGCTTGTATCGTTTCTTTTTCTTCTGGATGATTCAACTCTCATGTTCTATATCTGATAAAATGCTTAGAATTTGAAGTTTTAACTCTGGTAATTTGTCTTCAACTACATTCCAAACTTCATCTAAGTTGATACCCGTATAGTCATGAATGAGAACATCTTGAAGTCCTGCTATTCTCCGCCAAGGAATTTCTGGATACTTTTGTCTCAGTTCTGGAGAAAGGCGTTTTACCGCTTCTCCAATCACTTCAAAACTACGAATCACACCATCTTGAATTAAAATCGATTCTAAAAAGTCTGCTTTTCCTCCTTGAGTATACAGCGCTTCGCGCGGTAATGGGTAATGGGTAATTGGTAATGGGAAAACCATTTTTCACGCTATAATCCCCATTTTTCAGGCTTTTCATGGGAAGGCACTCAACCCTTAAAATTTCGATAACTGTACCTCATAACATC
>NZ_JAQPOK010000166.1 GCF_030068445.1 Roseofilum halophilum BLCC-M91
GGCTTACAGCGCTTCGCGCGGTAATGGGTAATGGGTAATGGGAAAACCATTTTTTACGCTAGAGTGCCCATTCTTCAGGCTTTTCATGGGACAACACTCTCAAGGAACATTTCGATTACTGTACCTCATAACATCGAAAAATGCTGTATTCAAGCGGTCAACGAATTAAGCCAAGAATATAAACCTAGAATCTATCGGGAATTTCTAGGTATTCAACCTCCGGATGAGGGTTTTAAGTTAGATAAAATAGATATAATTAATTAAAATTGAATCATTAAATATGACGATCGCATACATCAATTTTCCAACCGTCTGATTTGTTGACGAAATTCCCGTAAAGCCGGACTTCGCCCGATCGCATAACTTCTTGCTAACACCTCTTTCACCCAATCTATTATAGGAAACTCCGGAAACACTTTGCTCTGTTGAATCTGTTGATATTCCCCATTTTCTATCCCATACATCTTCAGTTCCTTCTCGCCATAAATCCACAACTCCGGAACTCCCAAGCGGATATAAGCATCTGTCTGAGTTTTAGACGTGACATCAACTTCAATCGCCAAATCAGGAGGCGGATCGATGGCTAAATCAAGTTTATTTTTGCCAATCATCTGTTGATGATTTTCGATATAGAAGCATTCATCGGGTTCAATCCCAAATCCCATTTTTTGGCGCTTGAATGTCGTCGATCCGAAACATTCACAGTCAATTTCTAGTTCTTCTAATAAAATTTTCACCATATCCCCAATTAAAGATTTAGCGCGTTCGTGTTTTGGTAGTGGCATTCTGATTTCTAAAGTATGGTGACTGTAAGCAATCCGACTGGCACGTTTTTCTCCCAGTTCAATTAAAAATTGCTCAAATTCTTCCCAGTTCAGGTCATGAATGAGCAATCTTTGACCAGGGGGAATATCCAGTTGTTGGAATTGGAGAGTTAGGGGCATAGGAATAAGTAATGAAATATCTCACTAATTCTATCGTAAGATAGGGAAAGAAGAGCGAACCCAGACATCAATCATGAAGCGATTTAAACTATTTCCGTTGATATTATTTATGGCTTTCATAGGTGTGAGCTTTGCCGCCTATAGTAGCCCCCAACCCTTACCCAAACTTGCCCAAACTGCCAAAAATCTCACTCCACCTCGACTGCTTCATGCGGCGGAACTGGGTTGGGTAGAGCGTAATTTATTCTTGCCCGATCGCCAAATTATTATTGACCAGAGTTTTTGGCTCGGTCTTCGAGGCTTAGGAGAAGTGGCTTTTGTCGCCACAAAATTTCAGAACAGTCTGGAATTTCACGTAATGCAGACCAATGGCGAAGTCATTCATACTTTACCCCCAAACTCCCATGCAGAGTCTTGGATTTTGTCCAATTTAAAAGCAGTATCCTTCCAGGAAATTGACTTTGATGGGTCAGAACCCGATGTTATTGTTATTGCTGAGTATATCATTGGGGCTGGCCCTAGGGGAGATGAAACCTTTCCAGTGACTACGGTCTACTTTAATCAAGGTCGTCGCTTCACCACCGATCCTGAACTGAATCAATTGTTAACTGAACGGGGAGTCAGTACCATTGCTGAAGCCGAAGACATCCTGCGAGGTGAACTGATGTTTTTACCCTAGGGTAAGGAGTAGTGCTAAAGTTTAGCATGACAAAATTCCAACAACAACCATGGCTCGTTTTCTGCAACATCGCTGGCCGTTAGTGGTGCTATTCCTACTGGCGATCGCCACCCGGTTACCGTTCCAAAGTCAAATCCTCTACGAACACGATAGCGTGAACTTTGCCTGGGCGATGGAAGAGTTCGATCTAGAGCGCCATCAACCCCATGCTCCGGGTACGTTTATAATCCTGATTTTATCGGCTCGTGTGCTGAACCTTTGGTTACACGATGCCAATCAAAGTTTAGTGATGGTGAATATTATGGCCATGGCGATCGCCACTTGCGCCATTTATGTTTTAGGAAACCTCTGGTTTAATCGTAGTGTGGCATGGATCGCTGCATTTCTGATGCTATCGAGTCCCCTGATTTGGTTTTATAGCGAAGTGGGATTATCCTACACCCTAGAACTGGCTTGGGTAATTCTGATTGTCATCGCCTGTCATCATAGCCGCAATGGGAATAGACGCGCTCTGCTCCTTTCGGCTCTCCTGTTAGGATTATCTGGCGGTATCCGTCCCAATACTCCTATTTTCCTGTTTCCCCTCTGGAGTATGGCTGCGGGTTTGGCATGGCGCGAGAAACGCTATCGAGCAACTGATATCATCTTAGCCTTGGTTGCAGGGGCGATCGGGGTTTCACTCTGGGGGATTCCCCTACTCATCCTCTCTGGTGGTTTTGATGCCTACGTTAGCGCCATCCAAATTTGGTTAGATGGTCATCTCAAAGATAGCGATAGCCTTCAAGAAATTATCTCCAATATCCGGTTATGGCTCTATACCCTGGTCATGACTCTAGGATTTGTTACCATACCCTTACTCTGGTTTGCTTACTCTAACCGTTCCCGAATTCCTCCCCTTCCCATCCGCGACTGGCGAACTCAAGCCATTCTCCTGTGGAGCTTTCCCAGTATCCTCTATCTCACCTTTGTCCACTTCCAACGCCAAGGTCATAGTTATACCGTTATGCCCGTAGTTATTCTACTGGCAGCCCTAGCCCTGGATTGGTATTTACAGCAGAACCGTTCTCGCTCTCCCCAAGCCCTAAAAATTTGGATCGTCAGTTTTATCCTCTGTAATAGTTTACTCTTTATCTGGGGCCCCCCTCAATGGCGCACCTGGGCAAAAATCCAGGACTATGACCAATTTGTAGAAGTGCGACGGGATGCCATTTACCAAACCTTTCCCCCTACAAGCACCACCGTTCTTTCTAGTGGTCATTATGCGCGATTAGTGTCCTATTATTTTCGGGACTATTTCTCTGCGGATTTGGGAATGATGCTTACTGACGATTTAGCCTTCCTCGATCCGAGGGTGAATACTTTGGTGCTATTTGATTCTAGAATATTAGCGAATCTATCACCGGACATTGAAGTGCAAGAACTGCCCCTTCCCCAGGGCGATTCCCTGCGCTATATTCAATGGCAACCGTTCCAGGAGGTTCAGGTGAGCAACCAGAGCCTGATTATAAAATGAAGTTAGACGTAAGGAATCAGGAGTAAGGAGTTGGTTATTGCGACTGAAAAATTAACGTTTGCCGAATATCTCCAGTATGACGATGGCACGAATACCCGCTATGAATTGGTTGAGGGGGAATTAATTGCGATGAGTGTAGGGACGGGACGACATGGGGCGATCGCTGAATTTATGAATGATTGCTTTAAGGCAGAAGTTTCCCGCCAGGGACTTCCTTGGACATCTAAAGATATGAGAATTGGAGTGCGATCGCCCCGTGGAGGAAGATGGGACACTTCGCGGATTCCGGATGTAACCCTCTTACCCCTAGAACAGTGGCAAGACTTAGCGAACCGAGAAGCGGTGATTGAATTAGATGAAGCTCCCCCTATTTTGGTCGTAGAAGTGGTGAGTCCTTCGACTCAAACGACTGATTATCGCCATAAGCGATCGGAATATGCAGTATTAGGAATTCAGGAATATTGGGTCGTCGATCCAGTGGGTGAAAGGGTGACGATCTTCACCCTGGTTTCTGGGTTTTATGATGAGGCAGTTTTTCAAGGGGAGGAGGAGATCCAATCGGTGATTTTTCCTGAATTCCAGTTAACTGCGAATCAAATTTTATCTGGTAGGTAATCAGTAATATCAAATCTATTGATTTACGCTACAGATTGCGATTGGGGTAGAGACAAAGCATGTCTCGATCTGTAGGGGCGGGTTTTACCCAAATCTTGTAGACTGACGACTATTTTTGTCAACCCGCACGAACCCACTAACTAGCCTCTGCATTTTTTAACATTACTTCATAATTGAGAGATGAGCAAAATAAGGCTAAAACCCCTGATTCAAAAGAAATTGGGGGTTTTCTTTCTGTTGTAGCTCTTTTGGAAAATTATAAAGTTTTATTACAAGATCCCGGATTTTGCATAAAACTACCCCCCCAAAACCTGACTAACTTATAGAAGCCTTCGTTGCTTCTGCTCAATTATCCATTGTGCATATGCCGAGGATTAACTCATGCCCTTAATCAACTGGTTTGACAAACCATCGCCCAAAACCACCAAACTCCAGGACTCTCACACCTTCATTCTCGAACCCATCCTTACGCCTAGTGGTATCGTGGATGGCTTCGATGAAACCCCTGATGCCCTTCCCCTAGAGGATATCGAGGTTCCAGACACAGATGCGCCAGAAGTCGAAGATGCACCAGAGACGGAAGACACAACCAGACACACCGCCACTACAGACGAGGTAGAGGCAGTAGAAACACCCGAAGCGGATAACCTGATTCCAGACGCGGACATTGAGGAGATTGAGTTTATTACCGACTCCCCGACAGCAGACGCTGAAGAAGTTAACGGTGTTGAAGCTGAATCAGAAATTGACGGTTCCCCAGAGAGTGTTGTCGCCCAAGCCTTAAGCGACGCGCCGAATGCTGACTCAGCCAATGAAGATGCTGTTGAGCCTGAACTCACCGTCGATAAGGCCGATCCGGAGATTGAACCCGATGACACTACGGGTGAAGAGGATCTCACCCTTGCAGATCGGGCAGATGAGGCCGTTCCTCCTGAATCTGAAGCTGTTGAAGGTGCTGAAGCGGATGAAGACAATGCTGATTTAGGCACTGATGCGGCGATCGCCGACAATCCAGACGAATCAGCCCCCACGGACTCCCAACCTGAAGAGACTACCGACGAGCCAGTTGAAGACTCAGAAGACAATGAAGAGGCGCAACTGACTCCCGTAGAACCCCAAGAACAGTCACCAGCTCCAACCGGCATCTTCACCGTCGGCGAAACCGGAGAAATTGAAATCGAGTACCTCTTTGACGGCGGCAAATATCGCGGAGAAGTCGCCCTCTTTAGCTTAGACGGCATGGACGACCTAGAACCCGGTTCAGAAGCCTTCATCCAAGAAGCCGCCGCTCGCGCCTTGGGTATCGAAACCACCGAACCCACATCCGATGTAGGGGCGGGTTTATCAACCGATTCGTCGATTGACCCAGATTTAGGTGAACCCGCCCCCACCGATGGTGATTTACCCGCCGAAAATACCCCTAAATTGGGTGAAATCGTCATTTCTGACAAAACAGAAGGCGCGAAATTCGAGGGCACTCTAGGCGAAAAAAACTGGAATAAAGGCGAATTTGCCGGAGCCAAAACCGTGCAGATGCGCCCTGGGGATACCTTTGGCATCATGCTCGTTCCCAACAAAACCGTACAACAAGTCTTTGACAATCCCAGTATCGGTGGTTCCGGTCGTCCCCTATTCTCCCTCTCCACCGCTAACCCCGATGGTGGCTTCCATGTCGGACAAATCGCCGATGTTACCGGAGAAGGCAATACCTTCGTCATGGAAGATATCCGCGTCGATGGCAGCAGCGACTACGACTACAATGACATCATTTTCCGCATCAAAGGCGCAACCGGCGATGCCGTCGATCTCGATGATGTCATCGATGCAGACAACGACTGGCGCGAAACCGAACTCGGTCAAGAAATTCTCGACTATGTTTTCGACACCCTAGAACCCGAAGTTTCCGTCGCCACCATCACCGATGACCTCAACACCGAACTCGTTCCCGAACTCGAAGACGTTCTCAGCGAGCTGAAAGCAGAGTTAGCCGAAATCACCGAAAATCCCGATATCGTCAACGAAGAGCCACCGGCTGACGCACCCACGGAACAAGAGCAAGATAACCTCATTGCCGAACTCAACGCCGAACTCGAAGCAGCCTTTGCCGAGTTAACCGAAGATGAGTTTGCCGATGTCAACGCTCTTGCCGGTAAATTTGAATTCGACCCAGAAGACCAACCCCTCGTGGGAGTCATCGACACCGGATTTGCCGAAACCAACCCCGACATTGACGACAGTCGGATTACCCTCGGTAAAGATTATATCGATGGCGACGATAACCCCTTATTAGCGGAAGGGGAAGGAGACGACCACGGAACAAAAGTCTTAGAAGTCATTGCAGCAACTCAAAACAACAACGTCGGTATTGACGGCGTTAACGATGATGCTCCCCTGTGGTTAGGTCGTGCCGTTGGTTCTGGCAAATGGGCCGATTCTCTCGTGGAATTTGTCGATGCCGCCAAAGAATCCGAGCAACCCAACGCTGTTGTTAACCTCAGCTTTGATTTAACCCAAGAAAACCCCGATGGCTCCATCACCACCCGCACGGAATTTACTGAACCGGAAATTGCAGCCCTCAAATATGCTCGCGATAACAATGTCTTGATTGTTGCCGCAGCCGGAAACCAAGGGGAAGCGGTCATGTCTGCCTTGGGACAAGCGTCTGAGGATTTCGACAACGTGATTACCGTTGGTGCAGCCGATGAAGCCGCAGAACGGGCGGAGTATTCCAGCTACGGTAACGGTTTAGACCTACTTGCTTACGGCGCGAGACTCGATGACCCCACCACTCTGGCACAAGATCCTCAAGTGGATGCCTTTGCTGGCTTAAGCGCAGAGGAGATTGAGTTAGTTGAGGTTCTGATGGAGCAGTCCGAAGATTCGGGTACAGAGAACGCTGCTACTGATACTGCTGGTGGTGTGGCTCCCACTGCACCCATTCCCAGCAATGAGACTGGGGAAAATACCAGCACTCCTACTCCAGCCGCTCCTATTCCAGCCCTGGGTAGTAGCATCACCAGCAATGAAACCAGCGTTCCGCCATTGCTGAACGATAACTTCAATACTGAGAATCTGGGCACAGGAGACATTGCCACCCTTGACCCCATTCTTGATAATTCTGACACCTCAGAAAATCGCCTCCTGTCTTCAGAAGAAGAAGCTCAAGCCTTGGCTGCCACGCAAAAAATGCTGTCTAATGTCTTGGCTTCTCTGGAAGATAGGGAAGATACTGAGTGGGGACAACCGGCTCTTGCGGGAACCTCTATTGCCGCAGCTAAAGTGACGGGTGCAGCCTCGCAAGTTTGGGCAGCGAATCCGGATTTGAACTTTGCCCAAGTTAAGGCCATTCTCAAGGACACGGCAGTAGATTTGCATACTCCCGGTTGGGATGCAGAAACGGGAGCAGGTTTACTCAACTTGGGATTGGCAGTGCAAGCGGCATCCCTGACCCAAGGAGAAGCTTACACCCTGGAGAAAGATCCAGTCTTGTCCGGTTTAGGACTCCTCAATGGTGCGGCAACTCCCGCAGAACGTCCCGCCTTCTTCAAAAAACTTTGGCGCGGCGTGAAGAGGGTATTCAACAAAGTTGTCAGGGTTGTCAAGAAAGTTGTCAGTGTTGTCAAGAGAGTCGTCAACGTTGTCAAGAAAGTGGTGAGCTTTGTTCAGAAAGCCATCCCTGTTATCAACAAAATCCGCAACTTCATCTCGACCAAACTGATTCCAAAATTCATGTGCTTGCCCATTTTAGGCAAGGTTGGTGTTGTTTTGGGCGGTATTGCTCTCGTTGGCGCGGCTATTGGGGGTGCAGTGTTGTGGTTCAAGAATCGGAAACCCCAACCTACTCCTACCCCAACCCCAACTCCCGGCCCTGCTCCAATTCCTCCAGATGTTTTGGAGTTAGAAGCAGCATGGAAATTGCTGACTCCTGCCGAGCAAAACAATCTCGGCCCAGCCCTGAAAAATGGGATCGATCCCAAGTTTAAACCCTTGTTTGATGGCAGCGACCCGCATAAAATTTTGCCCTTACTGCAAACCATTAGTGGTTTGACTTCTGCTCAACAAACTCAGCTTGGGCCTTTCGTACTCAATGGAGTTCCGGCTCTATATCTACCATTTTTTAATGGTTCTAATCCCAATGATCCGAATGTGCCGGTTGCAACCAAAAATGCTTGGAACAGCTTGACAACTGACCAGAAAAACGTACTGCAACCGGTGATGCTCAATGGCGTTACCAGTTCCTATGGTCGTCCTCTGTTTGATGGTAGTCCTGCGGGTCAGCAGATTGTTAATGTTCTGAATACCTTGGCCAGTCAGAACTTGAATAATCGTCAGCGCGGTCTAATGATTAGTTTCATGCTGAATCCGGGTGGTATTCCCACACAATACGAGCCTCGATTCACGTGACTGACGACGCTGGCCCATCGAATTGCTGCGAAAGAATCGGAAATTCGGCAACTTCAATGGACGATCCAGAGCTTAACAGCACAAACGAATCAGATCAATACGCTGGCTAACCATTACGAAGGCTTGCGACACCAGTATCAGAGTCAAGCCCATTACTGGAATGGCCGCATCCGTACCTGGGGATTAGTGGGCTATCAGTGGCAATCCTATTGGTATAAGGATGGGAAACGCTGGCGACAAGGTTGGCGACAAGTCCCGGTTTACGGATGGATTCACGATGCTCAAGCGGAAGCGAATCGTAATGCGATGCAACAAGCGGCGAATACGGCAGCCCAAATGCGGGATGCGGTTCGGCAGCAGGGACAACCTCAAATGGGGAATAACCAAGGGCAAATTGCTCTGTTGCAACAGCGTATTGCGACACTGCAGCAGGAGTTACAACGGTTGAGACAACAGCAAGCGGCTGGCAGTTCTCCGTAGTTGCACTGTATCGGATAGTAGGGGCGAGGAGGCGATCGCCCCTACAGCAGTTTGGTCAAATATAACGTTTCATTACAAAAAGGGAGATTTGGCATAAAAATGACCGGAAAAAACTGAGAACCCTATAGAGGCTCCTGTAGCTTCTACTCAACTTTGTATCCGGTATTACCGAGGATCAATCTATGAAACTGTTTTCTCACCACCTAAGTCTGCTCTACGTGAATGCGTTAGGGTCTATTGTTGGGGCATTAGCGTTGATAATGGCGATCGCTCCCTCTGCTTTTGCTGCTAAGTTTGCCGACTTCGTGTTTGTCGTCGATGAGTCCGGGTCTATGGGTGGCGAACATAGCTGGATCGGACAAACCATTGGAGATTTAGAAGCCGCTCTACAAGCTAAAGGGGTTGGCACAAAATCTCAGCAAAATCGCTATGGTTTAGTGGGTTTTGGCAATCGCTGGTCTTCCTCTCGGTTAGGTCACTCCATTCCGGTCGGAGGTGGCTTATTTGGCAGTGCTACCGAGTTTGCCAATGCCACTGGCTCTCTGGTAACCAATGGTACCTTTGAAGATGGCTATTCGGCGATTCACTATGCCTTAAATAACTACTCGTTCCGCCAAGGAGCTGCGGTCAATTTTGTCTTGGTGACGGATGAAGACCGGGATAATGGCAATTCTGCTCTGAATTTCGACAATACTCTGAACGCCTTAGACGATAAAAATGCCTTGCTCAACGTTGTGGTTAATCATCGCATGACTGGAAATAATGGCCAGCAAGCGATCGGATCTGACCGAGATGGAAATACTTTTTTTGCTGATGGACAAGGTGGATTTTCTACAGTTGAAAATGGATTAAAAACACCTGAACTTCCCAATCCACCTTTACCACCCAAGTCTCCATTGAAGCCATATCCGCCCCGTCCTCCATATCCCCGTCCTCCATATCGGGGTTGGGGATCTCACCACTATAGTGACAACACTAAACGAGATTATGTAGATTTAGCTTGGGCGACGGGAAACTCACTTATTGGTGGGGCAGCTTGGGATTTAAATCTGCTTCGTTCTGGAGGCACTACGGCTCAATCCTTTAGTGCTGCTTTTGTGGACATTAAAGCCACAGAAGCCCTCAAACAAACTCAAATCCCCGAACCCTCGGCAACGTTGGGGTTATTGGGATTAGCGGCTTTTGGTGCAGCTCAATCTTTGCGTCGTAAGTCCGTTTAGACACTGTTCTAACTTTTTCACCGTTCACATCTACCCTTGAGAGGAATAGCGCTCATGTCTATGTTACAAAATTGCTTCAAAACTTTCTCTGTTGTTGGCATCTTCTCCCTCCTCAATATCGCTGCTCCAGTTTGGGCAGCTAATTATCTTCAGATTGACAATGACCGGTTATCAATTGCTGAACTTGAACGCTTTGCTAAAACAGGAAAAGCTTCAGATTTACCAGAAGCACTTCACAATGGTGTCATATCTATTGAAGCTCTCTACGAACAGTTAAACCGGCCAATTTCTATCGATCCTAACAAACCTCTTGAGCCTCTAAGTCAATCTTTGCTCAATACTCTGTTACCTGATGTTTCTGGTGATGAACTAACCTTTGCTTTACACTTGCTCGAAGAAAAAGCACAGAATGCCAACTTGATTAAGTTTCTCCAGTCATTACCCGGAGATACGATCACACCAGATAACTTTTTGTCTACACTTCAGGCTTATAATCCTACAAAGCCTAATCATCGAAAGCCAAAACCAATTGACTTGAGAACTTGGACACAAGAAGGCCCATCTACATATGGTAATTGGGTCGTTTCTCCCGATGGAAGTTCGGTTCTTCAGACGATTAATGGAAATCCAACCTTCTTTGTCAGTCCGGAGGAGTTTATCAATACCACTGTCACGGGTAAATTTAGGGTTGAAGATCCCTACGATGACGATTTCATTGGATTTGTCTTCGGCTATCAGTCACCCATTGCTGCAAACAACGATCCAGCTAATGACTTTGATTTTCTGCTGTTTGATTGGACTAAATTTGGTTCTATGGGGAAACAGCGTGGATATGAAGGTTTTGCTTTGAGTGAAGTCAAGGGAACATCCATAAGTTCAGGAAGTTTTTGGCACCACCAAGAAAGTTCTGAGTTTGATCTTCTTGCTACTCACTATGGATCGGGCATGGGTTGGAAAGCTCGTACGGACTATGATTTTACTTTGCTTTATGAAACTGACCGCATCAAAATTGATATTGATGGAGAAACCATTTTTGACATCAGTGGAGAGTTTGAATCGGGTCGTTTTGGCTTCTACAACTATTCACAGCGCTATGTTCGCTATTCAGGATTCGCTTCCCAACCTGTGCCTGAACCTTCTGTTATCGGTAGTATTACCATGCTGGGTCTGGTTGGCTTAGGTAAAATGGCTTCACGCAAACGTAAAGGCGCTTAGATTTGTAGATTTGTAGGTTGGGTTGAACGAAGTGAAACCCAACATAAATCCAACGAAGATGTTGGGTTTCGTTCCTCAACCCAACCTACGGGAAATGGTATTTATTGATAGGTCAAAATAGCATGTTTAACTTCTCGAAAAAGACATCGTATACTTGCCGTCTGGCGACTCTGGAAGATGCGGCAGAAATTGCGCCATTATGGGCTAAGTTTGCCCAAGAGCGGGAAATGGCAGATCCAGCTTTGTCGATTAAGTCTGACTTTGATTTCCAGGCTTATATTGCTCAACAGTTAAACCGTCCCCTGAGTTATGGGTGGGTGTTGGAAGATACTCAGAATTCTCTATCAATTGTGGGCTGTTTGTTGGTCTATTGTTACGATGAAGCACCGCCGCCGGATTTGCCCCTAGAATGGCAATTTGAACATGAACTGAATAATCCGTTTAAGCCACGGCGCGTGGGTTCGGTTTTGGGACTCTATATTGAGCCGGAATACCGAAATCCGCAGACGATTCAATTGCTGACTGATGCAGCACTTGACAAGGCTTATGAGATGAAGGTGAGCCATTTGGATATCCTGGTTTCTGGAGAACAGACGGGGATGCAGGCGTTTTTGAGTCGCTCTGGGTTTACGAAAGCGGCGGTGCAATATACGAAGGAGTTGGCGATTATTGATGAGGGTGAGTTGCCGAATTTACATCCACCCCATCCAGAGTTAAAAATTACAGAAGAGAGTGGCGATCGCTCTATTCCCCTCTACGATCCTCAGACTCAGGAATTGGTGCGAAATCCTGATGGAGAACCGGTATTTTTAACCGTTCTTCGCGATGAGGATGGTATACCTTTAACAACCTCGGCGGGTTTACCCATCTATGCTAATCCCGTTCGCCATCCTCAAACTCAAGACTGGGTATTCGATCGCCAAGGACAGTTACTCGTGTGTCCTGTCTTACAAGATGACCGGGGTCAAGTGGTAGAATTGCAGGGCATTCCCCAGTTTTATCCCCCAGATTATGAAATGGTGAACGGCCAATTGCGCTTGAAACAAGATGAAAAGGGCAATTATCTCTTCTGTGACGTGGAAAGAGATAGGGAGGGAACTATTGTGCTGTCTCCTGATGGTTCTCCCCTATTTAAGCCAGTGAAAGCGATTTCTGTAGCGAAACGCTAGTTCTGTGATACAGAGCATTTGAGGCAATAGAGGAGAGGAGTGCGAGCATCTTGCTCGCTAGAGAAAGGCAGCGAACAATAGAGGAGAGGAGTGCGAGCATCTTGCTCGCTAGAGAAAGGCAGCGAACAAGATGTTTGTCCTTGACTTTACAGTGCTAAAATGGGGTCGAGTTTACCCTGAGCATCAAGGTCGTAAATGCCGCTACAGTCGCCGATATATTTATCGTCAACAAAAATCTGAGGGAGCGATCGCGGGCCGCCTGTGCGCTCTACCATTTCATCCCGTGCGTCTTCGTCTCCATCGATACAATATTCAATATAGTCAACGTCTTTGCGATCTAATAGAGCTTTAGCTCGCAGACAAAAAGGGCAGGTACTCCAGGTGTAAATTTCAACTTTTGCCATGATAGTTGTGATTCTCCCACGATCTAATTCCTTTACAATTCTATACAAAATTGGCGATCGCCCCAGGTAATATGAAATTCTTAGATGTTTGCTACATGATGATTGACACGGTGACGCGGAGACACGGGGACACGGGGACACGGGGATTGATGTGTAGCGTGATTCTTGGGGTTTGATATAACGATTGCACGAAGCACCCAAAAAAGGGTACTATGCTCCTTTGAGCTTATGAATATTGCTTAGTCTGAGGATTACTTCATCAGTGCGAAAGATAGTTTTAGCAGGTAACTGGAAAATGCACAAAACCCAGGCCGAGAGCCTAGAGTTTGTGCAAGCATTTCTCCCTCAATTGGAACCAACCCCCGCAGAACGAACCGTCGTTTTGTGTGTTCCCTTTACCAATTTAGGGATTCTAGCGGAAAAATTAAAGGGAACTCGCGTCAATCTGGGCGCTCAAAATGTTCACTGGCAAGACCAGGGCGCTTATACCGGTGAAGTGTCCGGGCCCATGCTGACGGAGATCCCAGTCCAGTATGTGGTCATCGGTCACAGCGAACGCCGGGAGTATTTTGGCGAAACCGATGAAACGGTGAATTTACGTCTGAAAGCAGCTCAGAAACATGGGCTAATCCCCATTCTCTGTGTAGGAGAAACAGAGCAACAGCGAGTGAATGGGGAAACCGAATCTCATATTCGTTCCCAGTTGGATCGGGATTTAGTCGGAATCGATCAAAGTCAATTGGTGATTGCCTATGAGCCGATTTGGGCAATTGGAACCGGGAAAACTTGTGATTCTAAGGAAGCCAACCGGGTGATTGGTTTGATTCGTTCCCAGCTCTCGAATCAGGACGTGCCGATTCAATATGGAGGCTCGGTGAAACCGGATAATATTGATGAGATTATGGCCCAATCGGAAATTGATGGGGTTCTTGTCGGTGGTGCGAGTCTAGATGCACCAGGATTTGCCCGGATCGTCAATTATAGCGTAAAGCACTAGGGAGTAGGGGCTTTCCGGCTGTTTCCCTTCGGGACATGAAACGCCCCTACAATTTTTAGGTTTTTATAGGGATAGGCTTATGGCTTGGATGGTGCGGGGACGTTCGTTCGATTGGGGAGAGCGAACCTATGTGATGGGGGTGCTGAATGTCACGCCAGATAGTTTTAGTGATGGCGGGGAGTTTAATCGTTTAGAAACGGCGATCGCCCATGGCCAATATTTGGTCGATCAGGGGGTAGATGTGGTCGATATTGGCGGCCAATCCACCCGCCCCGGTAGCATCCAAATTTCCCTGGATCAGGAGTTAAATCGGGTGATTCCGGCCATCGAGACCCTCCGAGAATTGCCGGAACCCTATGGTAGTATTCCAGTGTCTATTGATACAACCCGCTCCGAGGTAGCCAAGGCTGCGGTAGAGTCCGGTGCGGATTGGGTGAATGATATTTCCGGGGGAGAGTTTGACGAGCAAATGTTGGCAACGGTAGCTCAACTAGGAGTCCCGATAATCTTGATGCATATGCGGGGAACTCCGGAAACGATGCAACAGTTGACCGACTATAAGGATTTAATCGGGGAGATTTTGGGGGGTTTAGAGGAGAAAATCCACAAGGCTCTAAAAGCAGGAATTAAAGAGATTATCATCGATCCAGGCATCGGATTTGCCAAAACCTACGACCAAAATTTGCAGATTTTGCGCCAGATTCCCCGACTGCGAGAATTGGGTTATCCAGTGTTAATTGGCCCGTCGCGCAAGAGTTTTATTGGTCATATTTTAAACCAGCCTGACCCAAAAAAACGGGTTTGGGGCACAGCAGCAGCCTGTTGTGCAGCCATTTCTGGGGGGGCAGATGTGGTAAGAGTCCACGATCTACCGCAGATGGCGGAGGTGTGTCGGGTTGCGGATGCGATTTATCGGGGGGCGATGAGATCCCCCTAAATCTCCCTTTCAATAGACGATATCTGATTAGAGCGCTTTCAAAATTCCGGTCAAGGGATTTGTAGTCTTGTGTAGAGAGATAACTGAGTAGGGTAATTCCCTATGGCTCCCTTCTCTTCTGCACCCTTCGTGATGCTGAACTCAGGTTAGACTGAGAGCCAAAGGCGCTTAATCTCTGGTGTTTGCTTGTGAATCGGATGTAGAAGAGTTAACCTTTCTATTGACTCCATTGAATCTCCCCCAATACCCAATTTTTGACCTGAATCCTCAAGCTTATGTCCTTTAGTCTGCTCAAGCGACTGCGAAAAAATTATCATGCCCAAGCCATTGACCGACGCAGAGGCAAGTCTTCGCGTTTGAATCAGTGGTTTAAGTGGTTATCCCCTGGATTGTTTGTCAAGCGTTGGATGGTGATTAGCGCTGGGGGGATGATTCTGGCAGTGTTTGGATTGGCGATTTGGACGAAGATGACCCCGGTTTTCTATTTACTGAGGTTAACGGAGGCGGTATTAAGTGGTTTGGCCCAGTTGGTTCCCAATACCATTAGCGGGCCGTTGGTGGTGATTGGAGGGATTCTACTGATTTTGTGGGGCCAGAGTCAAACGGTGAATTCTATTAGTCAGGTGTTGATGCCCCCTGGGGATGAGGAGTTGGTGGATCGGTTGATGAACCACCGTCGTCTGCATCGGGGGCCGAAAATTGTGGCTCTGGGAGGAGGAACGGGATTATCGACCCTGTTGCGGGGGTTGAAGTTCTATAGCGCGAATATTACGGCGATTGTGACGGTGGCCGATGATGGGGGGTCTTCGGGACGGTTGCGGCGGGAGTTGGGGGTGCAGCCCCCTGGGGATATTCGTAATTGTTTGGCGGCGTTGGGGGATGAGGAGAAGTTGTTGACGGAGTTGTTTCAATATCGGTTTAGGACGGGGGATGGGTTGGCCGGTCATAGTTTTGGTAATTTGTTTTTGACGGCGATGAGTGAGGTGACGGGGGATTTGGAGCAGGCGATCGCCGCCAGTTCCCATGTGTTAGCGGTGCGCGGTCAGGTGTTACCGGCGACGTTGGCGGATGTGTATTTATGGGCGCAAATGGACGATGGCCGCCGGATTGAGGGTGAATCTCGGATTCCGGAAGCCCAGGGGAAAATTGTCAAGATTGGTTGTGTTCCGGAGTCGCCACCGGCTCTGCCTGCGGCGATCGCCGCCATTGAGGATGCAGATTATATTATTATTGGGCCGGGAAGTTTATATACGAGTGTGATTCCTAATTTATTAGTGCCGGAAATTGTGGAGGCGATCGCCAAAAAACGGGTTCCTCGCATTTATGTCTGTAATATCATGACGGAACCGGGAGAGACCGATGGCTATACGGTTTCCGATCATATTCGGGCGATCGAGCAAGTGGTGAAAGGACGCATTTTTGATGCGGTTTTGGTTCATAAACGACCCCCTTCGGAAGCGGCTCTGATCCGATACGCCAAACAAGGTTCCCATCCCGTATTCTTGGATCGGGAGAATGTGGCCCAGTTAGGCTATCGGATGGTGATGAGTAATGTGATGGATGAAGATGCGATCGGCCATAAGGTACGCCATAATTCCCGCCAATTGGCCAAAGTCTTGTTACGTTGGTATGGTCGCGTACAGGGCTTGTGATATCAAGTCCGTATTCCCTATTCCCTTACTTGCAAATGTTTGATTTTTGGGTCAAAACCAGTGGAACCTGGATTAATGTGGCAACGGTATTAGTGGGAACCGGGTTAGGGTTGCTGCTGAAAAATCAACTGCCCCAGCGCATTCAAAACACGATTACTCAGGGGATGGGGTTGATTACTCTGTATCTGGGAATCAGTATGGCCAGCAGTTTAACTCAAGGGCAAGCGGGAAAGGTTGATGGGGTAGTGTTGGCCGTAATTAGCTTAACATTGGGTGGGTTGTTGGGGGAATGGTGGCAACTCGAAGAGCGACTGAATACTATTGGTTCTCAACTAAAGACTTGGTTTCGGGGAGGGGGACGGTTTACGGAAGGGTTTGTGACTGCGAGTTTACTCTTTTGTGTGGGGCCTTTAACCTTGGTAGGTTCTCTGAATAATGGACTTACGGGTGACGATCGTTTATTGGCCCTGAAAGCAACCATGGATGGCTTAGTCTCCATTGCGCTCACTGGCAGTTATGGCATTGGCGTGGGGTTTTCTATTTTCACAATTATTGTTGTGCAAGGGGGCATGTCTTTACTCGCGGGTAGCCTGACTGAAATTTTACCCAATCCTGCCAACGACCCGCGTATTTTCCTCGTGACTGGAGTGGGGGGAATTATCATGCTAGGCTTAGGCTTGAATTTGCTCAATATCAGTAAGCTGCGGATTGCCTCATTTTTGCCTGCACTAGCGTTAGCACCGTTGATTTATGCGATCGCCCAAGCCATGCAGAGGATGATGCCTGTTTAAGTTTACCGCCCAATCTAGATAATGCTATCCTTTGAAAGCATATTATGCAAAGGAGTTATTGATGAAAATTACCACCAGTACCGGATTAGTCGGTTTTTTATTAGCTTTATCCACCTTGAGTGGTTCCCCTGCTCAAGCAACGGGAAGTGTCGCTGAATTTTCGAGCCAATCTTCTAACCTGGAACAACGGTTAAATCGCTTAACGGAAACCTTACAAAATCGCCAACAACAGTTCGATTTAAATTCCCAATCTGCCGAAACTGAAACGAGCCAAGATATAGCCCAATTTCGTAATGTGTTCCGCAATGGGGGAAGTTTCAGAAATAGCGGTGGATGGCGCAATGGGGGCAGCTTCCGTAATGGGGGTGGATGGCGCAATGGATGGCGCGATGGGGGCGGTTTTGTGAACTTCCGGAATCGGTAATACCATTTCTTGGTGAGAATGCCAGGTTATAGATCCCCCAAACCCCCTTAAAAAGTTTGCTCTCAATTGATCTTACGGAATTGGTAAACTGACGACAAAGGTTGTTCCTTGCGTGGCTTTGGGTGGATAGGCGGCTGGACTAAAAACTTTGATGGTTCCCTGCATTTGTTCAGTTAAATCTTTGGCGATCGCCAAACCCAAACCGGTTCCGGGAATCTCTCCCTCAGCTTGAACCCCTCGATAATGGCGCTTAAAGACCTCTGGGAGATCTTCTGGGGGAATCCCTGGGCCCGTATCGCTAATGGCAATTAAGAGTTGATTTTGGGCGTTGTGAGCCGTCACTTGTAAATAAATATGTCCTGGAGCTGGGGTGTATTTGATCCCATTTTCCAAGAGGTTATTTAAAACTTCCGTTAACGCCGTGGGATCGACTTCAATTAGGGGTAAATGAGGTGGAATCTGGCAATTGAGGCTCAGTCCTTTCTCTTCGGCGATCGCCTCAATCGAAGGTAAAAGCGAGGCGACAATCTCTTCAATGGTACAAGATTTAAGCGTAAGGGAAATCTGACCCAGGGAAGGAGGAAGTTGGGGCAAAAGGGAAGGGGTAGCCCTCAGCAGTCGCTGTTCTGAAGCCTCACTTCCATCAGATTCTAGAGTGCGATCCGATTGTTCTAGGGCATCCATGGATTGGTTAAAATGTTGTAGCAAATCCTGGAGCCGCCTACTTTCCCGGAGCATATTTTCGGCGATCGCCCGATTGGGATCGGCAGGAGCTAGTCGTTTGAGCAGCAATTTCCCAAAGGTTCCCAAAGCCGTTAGGGGGTTGCGGAATTGATGCAAAAAATTATGCAACAGTTCGTGACGCTTTGTTTGTAGCTCCGTCTGCTGTTGATAGCGATGTTCAGACCATTGACCCCGTTGATCCAATAAACAGGCGATCGCTAAAGTATTAGTAATTTGTTGAATCTGTTCTCGCTCTAGTTCATCCCATTGCCGATCTTGCCGTTGAGTGACTAAAAAACCCATCAACATTTGTTGTTTCACCAGGGGTAGAATCAGTTGATGGGATTGGGGCAATACCTCCGAGTCCGTTGATTCCAACTTCGGATCGACGGAATTGGGTAAAGAAGGGGTGAGTCCTTGAAATTGTCCCTCGTAGGGAAGAAAAGCGATCTCCTCTAACTCAGTCCAGGGAGTCGCCCGATCCGGGTAAGCGGCGATCGGAATCAGTTGCGTAAACGACCGGTCTAGATGGTGTTCCGTTAGATAAACTGCACTCAAGGAAGCACCCAAAGATTGGGTCAGTAGGGAGATTTGCGATCGACACAGTTCAATAAATTCCGAACTGGCAGGCCTTAACATGAGAATAGAACTTAAGCAGGGACGTTAGGATTTCACAACATCCGACATTGCCGTAATGCCAGAGTTAGATTTCGCTTTCCCCATTGTAGTGGTTTCCGGGTACTCAAGGAGTTTAGCCCGGAAGTTCTCTGGGAATTTTCATTGCGATCGCCACCCGATGATTAGCAAATTTTGTTGATTTATCTTAAGACCAATTGATTTTTTTCATATAAACCGATATAATCTGCACGTATTTTGTAACCACAACTACATCTGTCTGCTAAAAGGGGAGGTAAGGACATTTGGCTAGAAGACGTAAGCGCAAAAGCCGTCGTCGTCAGGAAGGACGACGCATCCTCGAACAAGTTCCTCAGTATAGCATTGAAAGCGGCGAAGATAAACCCGTAACGGCAGCGCGAAAATTCATTCGTGCCCAAGGGATTATCCCACCCGCTTTATTACTGGTCAAGCGGAACGAGCATACCACAGATCGGTACTTCTGGGCAGAAAAAGGTTTATTCGGCGCTCAATATGTCGAGGAAAACCATTTTCTGTTTCCCAGTCTGAAACATCCCGATGAACTCCAACCCCCATCAATGCTACTGGGAACCGGCGTAACTGAAGCCAAATAAGCTGATACACCTTATCCGATCGGATAGCAGCGTGTCAAGCTTCAGGTCACTCGGCAAGCTTATGAGGCAGGGTTTTAGCTAAACTCTGTCTCAGAAGAGATCAAGGGTTCTAAAGCTTTCTGAAGTTCAGCGAGTTCATCTCGGTGGGCTTTCAGAGCAATCAAACTTTGCGCCGTTGGCGTGGGTTGCTCTAGGGGTTGAACTTGCAGCTCCACTTGTTCAGTACGATAAGCGCCCTTCCAATAGAACCAACCCGCACCAGGGGCAAGAACAACCACCATCCATAGGATCGGGGGAAACTCAGGCCAGAGGGTGGAGAATACGAGGTTAGCACAAAGGATGCCCAGGGCAGCTAAAAAAGAGAGAAAGATGGCCAGAAACCAACTGGGTTGAACCGTACCTTCGAGAGTAATTTTCTGGGTTTGGCTCTCTAGGGCTGTGACTTGATAGGCTCGGCTGTCAAAATACTGTTGCAGTTGGGGAAGCAGTTCTTCTTCTGTGGCATTGGCAATGAGGGTAATTTCTTCAGTTCGGTCTTTGACGGATGCTCGGATAAAGAAAAAGAGACCGATACACAGCAGAAGGGTCAGGATCAGTAAGGGAATTAAGGCAGGATTTTCGCCGATCATGTCAGGGTTTAAAGTATAGAAGACGCTTTTAATATTTTACGACGGGGTTATGAAGGTTAAAGAAATTGGAGAACAGGGCCTGTTGCAGCATCTTTTTCGGTTTTGTCCGGCCCATCGGGTGGGCGATGATGGGGCAGTGGTAGATCTGGCTCCAGGATACCGGATGGTGGTGACGACGGATGTGTTGGTTGATGGAGTCCATTTTAGCGATCGCACTACGCCCCCCCATGCAGTGGGTTGGCGAGCGGTAGCGGCCAATTTATCAGATTTAGCTGCCATGGGTGCTTCTCCGGTGGGGATTACTGTGGGGTTAAGCTTGATGGGGGAAACCGAAGTCGAGTGGGTTGAATCTCTCTATGAAGGGATGAGTGAGTGTTTACAACCCTATGAGACCCCGATTATAGGGGGAGATGTGGTGCGATCGCCCGTCATTTCCCTCAGTATTACCGCTTTGGGACAAGCGCAGCCAGATCGCCTCTGTCACCGCCATACGGGACAACCTGGCGATCGGATTGTGGTCACCGGGGTTCATGGAGCCTCCCGCGCTGGCTTAGAATGTTTGTTAAATCCGGAATGGTCTACGGCGCTGTCGCCTGGCGATCGCCAACGCTTAATTCAGGCTCATCAATATCCACAACCGCGCCTGGATGTATTGCCTAAGTTATGGGATTTGCATCCCCAATCGATCGCCGGAATGGACAGTAGTGACGGGTTAGCCGATGCCCTAGAGCAAATTTGCCAAGCCAGTGGGGTAGGCGCTCAAATTCATCTGAGTAAAATTCCCACCGCTCACGGCTTAAAGGCTGTACTTTCTGACGAACAGATTCGCCATTGGGCTTTTTATGGGGGAGAAGATTTTGAGTTAGTGTTGTGTCTTCCTCCGGAGGTTGCCGATCGTTTCGTAGACCAACTGGGGGAAGATGCAGCCATCATTGGAGAACTCACCTTTGGCGATCGCCTGGAACTTTTAGATCGTTTCGACCACGAAGATAAACCAAACCCCAACTCGACCTTAGATCGACGTTGGGGCTTCCAACATTTTAATTAAGTTATGGAGTCGATGGATAATGGAGGCAATACTGATAGGTTTAAGCTTGCCAGTTTTTCGCCACCACCTCAGCCAGATCGACTACTCGCTGAGAATATCCCCACTCATTGTCATACCAGGCAATCACTTTCACCATATCGCCATCCATAACCATCGTTAAGCTGGCATCCACAATTGAAGAGGCATCATGACCGCGATAGTCACAAGAGACTAACGGTAGATCGCTATATTCGAGGATTCCTTTCAAGGGGCCTTCAGCCGCTTCTTCCAGGACTTCGTTGACCTCTTCCACAAAAGTCCTTTTCTCCACTTGAACCACTAAATCCACAACGGATACGTTGGGAGTAGGAACCCGCATGGCAATCCCATTGAGTTTTCCTCTTAATTCAGGAATCACCAAGGCTACAGCTTTGGCTGCTCCAGTAGAGGTCGGAACAATATTCAATGCTGCGGCTCTAGCACGACGGACATCGCGGTGAGAAGCATCGAGCAGCCGTTGGTCACCCGTATAACTATGGGTGGTGGTCATGGTTCCCTTAATAATCCCAAAATTCTCATGGAGAACCTTGGCAAATGGAGCTAAACAGTTGGTTGTACAACTGGCATTACTGACGACGTTATAATCTTGATGCCGATACTGTTTATCGTTGACTCCGACTACAAAGGTTCCGATATTTCCTCCTTTTCCGGGAGCGGTAATCAGAACCTTTTTTGCCCCCGCTTGTAAATGCTTGGATGCTCCTTCTTCGGTTACAAATACCCCAGTCGATTCAATAATTAGATCGATGTCCCATTCTTTCCAGGGTAAGTTTAGGGGGTTGCGATCGGAAACGCATTTAATGGTCTTACCATTGACCATTAGGGAGTTCTCATCCGCCGATATCTCTGCATCCAATGTGCCCAACATGGAATCATATTTGAGCAAATGGGCGTTTGTTTTCGGATCGGAAGTATCATTAATACCCACAACTTCCAGATTGCTGTTCTCTCTGCCTGCCCAGCAGCGCATGAAGTTGCGTCCAATCCGACCAAAACCGTTAATTGCTACTCTAATCACTTCGTCTTGCCCTCTATTTCTTCAACCAAGTATTTTTAAGCAAATGCTAAATGTTTATTGTGACATTAACCCGACTGGAAACCACTGATCGAGTGCGATCGCACTCCAATATCAGCTCTCCTCGCCCTGAATCAGAAATCAGATGGACGACTTTTATGACTGACTCCCCAAAAAATGTAGAAAAGGCTACTCTATTTTGGGTAACTCACTGGCGATCGCCATCGATTGATTGAGGCAGTCCATCTAGTGATCCAGGGTTAAGTCCGATAGAGCCTGGCTTGGATGAAGCCAGATTCTGTTGTTTATCCTCTAATCTAGAAAAACTTTCCAGAATTGAGTTGAGCTTCCTAAGCATGAGAAAGCCTGTTCAATCTGAAGATACCATAAAAGGGAACCGAGTTTTTGAGAAGATGGGGTTTAATTTCCGGAAGCGGGTGTCACGAAAACGAAAAGATAATAAATAAATTTGCCTATTATATCATAAAACTCAAAAATAGCCAAACAAGGCTATCCTGGGGGCACAAATGGAATCAAAATAGGGAAAACCATGGTGACGCTCAGGAACAGATTGGGGATTTTATGCCATAGTATTGCCATAAAAACAAATCTTGAAATATGATATCGCGTGTTATTGGTGTGGTGTGTGAGGAAAAAATGCTTAGTCCGATAGACTTTGGTGGCAAACCCTTCCATTTTATCGGGATAGGTGGCATAGGCATGTCCGCTTTAGCGTACATCTTAGCCAAACGAAACCTACCCGTTTCGGGTTCAGACATTCGCTTATCCCATATTACCGAACGGTTGCAGGGATTGGGGACTCAGATTTTTGGCTCTCAAGAGGGCAAAAACTTAGAGATTTATCAATTTAACCGCTCTGACTTAGAGAGGGAAGAAGACAGGCAAAGCCCAGCTCAAGAGGCGATCGCCCCAGTTCCGCAAGGGCTAGTCGCTAGAGCGACCGAAACCGTAACGGATCGACCTCACTTGCCCCAAGTGATTTGCTCAACGGCCATCAATACCAATAACGCAGAATATAGAGCAGCCCTAGAATTGGGCTGTCCCATTTTTCACCGCTCTGATGTCCTCGCTGCCCTGATCCAAGACTATCGGAGTGTAGCCGTGGCCGGAACCCATGGTAAAACCACCACCAGTAGTTTGATCGGTTATTTGTTGCTCAGAGCCGCGTTAGATCCCACGATTATCATTGGGGGAGAAGTCAACGCCTGGGAGGGAAATGCCCGATTTGGCCAAGGAGAATTTCTAGTGGCAGAAGCCGATGAATCTGACGGTTCTCTGGTTAAATTCGCAGCAGAAATCGGAGTGATTACCAACATAGAATTAGATCATCCCGATCATTATCACAGTCTCGATCAGGTGATTGAAACCTTTGAAAGATTCAAGAAACAGTGTACAACATTAGTGGGATGCATCGATTGCCCAACGGTACGCGATCGCATTAATCCAACCATTACCTATAGTTTGAATTTAGAGTCAGGGGCAGCGTATAGCGTCGATCGGATTGTTTATACTTCCCAAGGAACCCAGGCGAGGGTATGGGAGCGAGGTCAGGTGTTAGGGAATGTAGAAATTCCCTTATTAGGCCAGCACAATCTGAGCAACGCACTGGCGGCGATCGCCGTAGGTCGTCACTTAGGCATCGAATTTTCCACCATTCAGGAGGCCCTGTCCTCCTTTGAAGGAGCCAAACGACGCTTTGAATACCGAGGAGAATTTAATGGCAGTATACTCATTGATGACTATGCTCACCATCCCAGTGAAATCCAAGCTACTTTAGCCGCAGCCAGTCTAAGAGCCAAAGACCAGCGAGTGATAGCCATATTCCAACCCCACCGCTATAGTCGAACTCAAATGTTTCTGGCCGAATTCGCCCAATCCTTCGGACAAGCGAATCAAGTGGTAGTAACGGATATCTATAGTGCCGGTGAAGCGAATTTAAGCCATCTCCAAGGTGAAAGCGTCGCCCAGGCAATCGGCCAATATCACGATCGAGTCTCCTATCAACCCACACTCAAAGACGTTGAACAGTATTTAACCACCCATTTACAACCGGGAGATTATGCTGTTTTTCTAGGAGCTGGGAACTTAAACCAAATTATTCCCCAGCTCATGGCTCGTTCCGTGTAAGGTCTCACTTTCTCGCCACCTCCTCCACCTGCCCATACACCATTGATGAAAACCCATGACAATATCCTACGATCCCCCTAGACTCAAAAGCGCTCGTGGTCTGACTCAGATGGCTCCTGAAGGCATCCAACTTAAACCAACGGATGGGGCGACTCAACCGAGTATGATTCAAGCCCATGTCTCCTTGGCAGGGTTAACCTCATTTCGGGTGGGCGGGCCAGCTCAATGGTATGCCGCCCCTCAATCGGAAGCCGAATTACTGACCAGTTTAGCTTGGGCAAAATCTAAATCTCTACCTGTAACCGTCATTGGAGCAGGATCGAACCTGTTAATCAGCGATGAGGGGTTGCCCGGCTTGGCGATCGGGACTCGGAACCTGCGAAATATTGAGTATGACGATCGGATGGCACAAGTGAGCGTTGGTGCTGGGGTGTCCTTAGCCTATCTCGCTCGGCAAGTGGCTCGTAGGGGGTGGTCTGGACTCGAATGGGCGATCGGCATTCCCGGAACCGTTGGTGGCGCTGTGGTCATGAATGCCGGGGCCCACAAAAGCTGTATTGCCGATATCCTCATGGATATTGAAGTGATCTCTGGTAACGGAATCAACCAAACCTTAATCAATACAGACCTCGAATATCGTTACCGCAGTTCTATCCTGCAAGGGTCAAACTACACGGTGACTCAGGCTCGGTTTCAACTCAAGCCAACCAACGATCCCCAAACCATCATCGCCACCACCAATACCCATCTCCATCAACGACACGCCACCCAACCCTATCATCTGCCCAGTTGTGGCAGCGTCTTTCGCAATCCTGAACCCCAAAAAGCGGCCCAACTCATTGAAAAAACTGGGCTAAAAGGCCATAAAATTGGAGATGCACAGGTTTCTGAACTCCATGCCAACTTTATTCTCAACTGTGGCCACGCCAAAGCCAGTGATATTTATCAATTAATTTGCTATGTTCAGGATCGAGTCGCTCGGCAATGGTCAATCCAATTGAAACCGGAAGTGAAAATTTTAGGAACGTTTAACCCATAACTCAAAAAACGCCTATCTCTTAGGAGGCAAGGGTCTAACCCTAGATCGCCTGAGATTTTTACCCCCATTTTGGTTATGCCTGGCCAACTGTGGGTAAAATAGCGTAGACAAGCAGAACAACCCAAATTAGAGTTAATCAATCATGACACAAGGAAAGGGATTTGGCTTCGGTTTAGGAAAAATGAAAGAGCTGACCGAAGCGTTTAAGAAAGCTCAACAGGTTCAAGAAGGAGCCAAACAACTCCAAGAAGAGTTAGAGGAACTCGAAGTTGAGGGAGAAGCGGGCGGTGGACTCGTCAAGGTTGTAATGAATGGCAACCAAAATCCCCAGCGCGTAACCATTTCCCCTGATGTTCTCGGAGAAGGCGCTGATGTCGTCTCAGACTTGGTTACCGCAGCCATGAAAGATGCTTACAACAAGTCTACAACCACCATGAAGGAAAAGATGGAATCCTTGACAGAAGGATTAAATCTGCCTGGTATGGGATAATGCTTGCACAGGGGTTCGTGAGTCTGAAATCTTCGGGTGAACAGGCGATCGTGACCCCTTTTTTATTTGTACTGATTCGATAGAACTGCTTTGACATACTCCCCAGCCTAAAGGCGTGGGGATTCTCCGCTCAAACAGCAATAGCAGTCTGGGACTGTCTGACATCGCCTAACGAATCAGTTGATGCCCCAACTGATTTTATATTTCTAGCCGCGTTTAAGTCTCTATCAT
>NZ_JAQPOK010000167.1 GCF_030068445.1 Roseofilum halophilum BLCC-M91
TCTACCCTCTTAGGTGAGGATGAAGTCCAGACGCTCCCACCGCTTGGGAACAATCTCTTAGTTGTCAAGGGCTTGTGACCCTTGCCAGCCTTACGCTTCAGGTGTTATTCCTATGCTTTTAGGCTGAACGAATCGCACCCAGGACTCTAGAATACACCATTTTTCAGAGCATCATCACCCCTAGGCATGGATTTTACCATCCGGCATCATCGCCCCTTCTAAATTCGCACCTTGCAAATCACAGCCTACCAAAGCCGCATCTCGCAGACTTGCGCCCCGCAGATCTGCACCTCGCAAACACGCACCATCCAAATTTGCGCCCCACAGATACGCCCCGCGCAAATCCGCTTCCGTCAGATCCGTTCCTCGCAGATCTGCCAAATTCAGATTCGCTTCCGTTAAATCAGCTTTACGCATATCCGCTTCACACAAATTCGTTTTCATCAAATTCGCTTGAATAAACTTACCCCCTTTGAGGATCGTTTCATGCATATCCGCCTGTTTCAAATTCGCCTGATCGAACTGGGTAAAACGCATTTGAGCTTGACTGAGATCGGCTCCCACTAAATTAGAACCGGCCATTTTTGCCCCATTTAACTTCACCGAATCCAATTCCAATCCGCTAAAATTCACACCGGGCAGTTTCAAACCATTCAAAAATGCGCCACTGAGTTTCACCCCATTTAAACCCGCTCCTTGCAAGTTTGCGCCACTTAACCGCGCTCCGGATAAATTCGTCCAATTCAGATTTGCGCCTTCCAGATTCGCTCGTCGCAAATTAATCCCATTCAGGTTTGAACCACACAGATTCACCTGTGGCATTTTCGCCCGAAATAGATTCACCCAGGTCAAAATGGCTCCGCTCAATTTGGCTCCTGTTAAATCCACTTTTCCCAAATGAGCGCCTCGCAAATCCGCCTTAGTCAAGTCGGCTTCTATCAACACCGATCCTTGGAGTTTCACATAGCTCAAATTTGTACCATACAAAAAAGCACCATTGAGGTTGGCTTCTTGGAGAAAACACCGCTCTAAAAAAGATCTCGCCAAAGATGCTTCTTTTAGGTTCGCTCCTGACAAGTTGGATTTGGCTAACTCCACACCAATTAAGTTGGCATAGGTTAAATCCGATCCACGAAAATCTCGTTCTCCATGGACATATCTTTGTAAAAGTTCATTAGCATCCATAAGATTGCTCTCCTATTGGGTTACACTTTTGTTATCTAAGTTGTTTTTTGATACATTTATCCACAAAATGCCTATTTCTTCCCCTCCATTAAGAGATTGTAACGGTATGGAGTAAAGCCCCTAGCTGCTCAGGCTTACCTTTTTTGGAGTTTTGAAAGGATTAAGTCTAGAAATACAGTCGCGTTTTGACGTTGGCCTATGCTGAGGATTGGTCGATTTGCGCTCTGACAATCAGCTTTACTTTATACTTTCTTCAGTATTGCACAAATGTTCCCCTATCCAAACAACTGTAACAAACCTTTAGAAATATCGAGAAATAGTTACATTTCACCTTAAGACTCCGGACCGGATGCCCAATGGTCTCGCCATTTCACGGTTCCTTCACTCGCCACAACCCAACGCCGGGCAACAATATTTTCTCTTAAAGGAGATTGACCTTCACGCCACAGAGCATATTTGTAATTAATCAATTTTCCGACGCTTTCATTGAAGGGAATTTCACCAAACCAGGTATTGGAATTAATGTACTCTAAGGGATAGGCTTTGCCAATATCCCAATTCCCCAACTCTGGACAATCTCCAGTCACCACAATGCGTTCACCGGGTTGAGTATCCACCCCATTCAGTTGGGCGCGAATAATGGTTTGTCCGGTTACTCTTTCGGCCACATGACTGAGGACAATAACTTGATTTTTTTCCAAGGTTAAATCCGATAGAATACTTTCTTCAACCGGATATTTTGCCAAGGACATAATATCTGTATGCTCGCCATCGGGTAATTCTGTATCAATGGATTCTAAGGTCACCGTTTCACCTCGATTCATGGCTACAAACAAAATAGAATCCCGATAACGTCGCACATAGCAATAGACATCAGGGGTAATGTATTTTTCCCATTGTCCTCCCATGGAAACGGCTGGATTAAATCGACGCACGCCGGATAATAAACGAATCGTCCAATAGATTTTTGTGTTCGTATTCCAGCGCGTCATCAGAGGACGATTATAGGGGTCATTATTTCCAAAGTGATTATCTGGATCGACATTGGTTTTATTGTAGAGATATTGTTCGGTTCCGTAATAAATACAAGGAATGCCACGGGTGGTCATTAATAAGGCGATCGCCAAATGCAACACTTCCGGATCGTCATTCAAACTCTGGAAGCGATACATATCATGATTATCGATAAAGGTGATTAACTCCGTTGCCCCAAAATAGCGATAATCTTGGTCTAAAACATCCTTAATTCGATAAAATCCGTCTTCTAAACCGAGGGCTAAGGCTTCTCGAATAGCCATACAAAGACCGAAGTCTAACAGGGTCATTCCGGAATGATTGGCAAATTCTACGGAACGGTCATCGAGAGGATGGGAATAGATCCATTCTCCGAAGACAAAGATATCGGGTTTATGGGTTTGAATTTCGGCGTTAAATTCTTGCCAAAACCAAATGGGCATATGCTTGACGGTATCGACGCGCAGGGCATCTACTCCGCGATCGATCCATTGTTTAATTGCTGCTTTAATATAACTGCGGTAGGCGGTATTGTTTTCGTTAAATGTGGCTAATCCCGATAACTCACAATTCTGGATTTGCCATTCATCTTCCCAATTTTGCACTTCACCATAGTGATGATACCAATGCTCTTTATCATCATTAAAGTCAGCAATTTTCACTCCGTCATCATAGAGAATTCCCTTCTGGCCGCTAATATCAGGATTGCTGTGGTTGCAGACGATATCTAAGATCAATTTCATGTTGCGCTTGTGAAGCTCTTCGATGAGTTGATCGAAGAGGGTATTTTTCTCTTCTTGAGTCTCGTTCAAAGATGGATTATCTTCGGGGCGAATAAAGCGGGGATTAATGCGCTTAAAGTCCTGAATCCAATAGCCATGAATGGCGGCACTTTCAATAAAGAGTTCTTCAATTTGTTCAAATAGGGGAGTCAGCCAAATGGCCGTTACGCCTAGGTTTTTCAAATAGTCGAGTTTGTTAATCACCCCTTGCAAATCTCCCCCCCAATATTTACCCCAATCTTCATGGGTGGGGTCGTAGAGTTCGGGGTTTGGCCCTTCATTATTGCGGGGATCGCCATCACAGAAGCGATCGACGACGATAAAATAAACGGTTTCTTGGCGAAATTCAATATCGCGAGTATACAAAAATTCTAGGTCTAAGTCTTCCTCGGACTCCGGAGACTCTACAGATGGGTTTAAGGGAGTTTCTGACTGACGAGCTGAGGGGGTATACTGGCTATGGGGAAACTCGGATAAGTGGGGATCGGGCATCAAAGTAGCGGTTCCTAGGTCAATACTGGGCTACTCTAGAATAGCAGAAGGGTTGCAATGCAGCTTAGAAGGGAGGCGATCGCCTCTGTCGAGTTTAAGAAACTTAATGTCAACCTAAATCAAATCGTTCTAAGGTAGCATTGTAGAGGGTAAGTAATCAACTCTACCCCTTTGCCAAGCCTTTGTGGAGACTTACCCAAAGGATTTTTTTAAGACCGTCTTTCATTTTCAAAATCGGGAACTGTTTTAGGATGAGTACCAATTTAGCGACCAAGCTCCGCGAGGGCACGAAGAAAGCCCACACCATGGCGGAAAACATGGGTTTTATTAAGTGTTTCTTAAAAGGAACCGTAGAAAAAGGGTCTTACCGCCAATTGGCTGGTAATCTTTACTTCGTCTATTCTGCCATGGAAGAAGAGATGGAGCGCCACCAGAATCATCCCATTCTAGGGCCTCTCTATTTTCCGGAACTAAACCGTAAACAGTCCATCGAACAGGATTTAGCGTTCTATTATGGCAGCAACTGGCGGGAGGAAGTTACCCTATCTCCAGTGGGACAAGAGTATGTTAACCGGATTAGGGAAATTTCCAATGAACAGCCGGAATTACTGATTTCCCATCTCTACACCCGGTATATGGGAGATTTATCTGGTGGGCAAATCCTGAAAAAAATTGCTCAAACGGCGATGAGTTTACCGGAAGGACAGGGAACTAAATTCTATGAGTTTGCTGATATTTCTGATGAGAAGGCCTTCAAGGCTAACTATCGGGAAACCATGGATAATTTACCTATTGATGAGGCAACAGCCGATCGCATCGTCGAAGAAGCGAATGCGGCCTTTGGCATGAACATGAAAATGTTTAATGAACTCGAAGGTAGCTTAATTAAGGCGATCGGGCAACTGTTATTTAATACCCTCACCAGACGGCGCACCCAAGGTAGTACCGAACTAGCTACGGCTGCCACAGCTAAACGGCTCCACCCCCCCTTATAGGCGATCATTGCTGTCACCCTGTTACTGTTGTAAGACTCTGTCGATCGGGTTTAAACAGTCACGGGTTGACAGCATTGCTGTCTTTAATGACCTTACTCCTGGCTTAATGTAGCATTTATACCCAAGAAAAGCATATGGTTGCACCGTCTCTATCCAATTCCGATCGCACAACAAGCGATCGCCGAAACGCTCCCCCATCTGACAGAAAAGACCCGAACTTACTCATTTGGCGACCCCACGACCAGCGATATCAAACCTCAGAATGGTATACCGGTTACGGTGAAATCCAACAAGAAGAAGACCAGCGCTCATTTAAGGTTACAGCCACCTATACCCTACAAGCAGAAGTCAAAATTGTCCAAGGTGTTTTAGACCCCACAAACCCAATTTTGGCCAATCTTTATCGAGAGCGCGAACGCTGTGTCAGCATTATCGATCGCACCATTGAGGAACTTTACGGAGAAACCCTACGCCACTATTTCCAAGTTCATGGAATTCCCTTAGAACTCAAAGTCTGTCGCGCTTGGGAATCCGATAAAACCCCCGAAACCGTCCATCAACTGCTCCATTTTTTAGGTAAAGAAGGCTGTGATGTTTCCCGCAACGAACCCGTTTTAGTCATCGGCGGTGGAGTTCTGAGTGATGTGGCTGGGTTAGCCTGTGCCTTGCAACATCGGCGCACCCCCTACGTGATGATCGGCACGTCCATTGTGGCTGCCATTGATGCCGGGCCTTCCCCTCGGACTTGTGTCAATGGCGAGCTATTCAAAAACAGTATCGGCGTGTATCATCCTCCGGTTTTAACTTTAGTAGACCGCAGTTTTTTCAGAACTTTACCCATCGGTCATATCCGTAATGGAATGGCCGAAATTATCAAGATGGCCGTCACCGACGATCGCGAGTTATTTGCACTCTTAGAACAGTATGGCACAGACCTAATTAAAACCCATTTCGCCACAGTCAATGCCGATCCAGAGTTAGAAAAAATTGCCGATGAAGTCATTTATCGCGCCCTCTATGCCTATATGAAGCATGAAGGGACGAATATGTTTGAAACTTATCAAGACCGTCCCCATGCCTACGGTCACACTTGGAGTCCCCGGTTTGAACCCGCCGCTAAATTAATGCATGGCCATGCGGTTACTATTGGCATGGCTTTTGGGGCGACTTTAGCGGAAAAATTAGATTGGATCAGTGCTGAAGACCGCGATCGCATCATCACCCTCTGTCGCACCCTCGGTTTAGCCGTCTACCATCCCATCTTAGAAGACACCGAACTGATGTTAGCCGGCCAGCAAAACATGCGTCGCAAGCGCGGCCAAGGCGGACTTTGGGCCCCCTTACCCCACGGACAAATCGGCTCATGTGATTACGCTCAAGAGATTTCCCCAGAACTGTTGCACACTGCCATAACAGAGCATCAAACCATCTGTAGCCAGTTTCCCGATGGGGGGGCAGGCGAACAAATGTATCTGGGCGATTTAGGCTTAGAGTAAGGAAACAACCATCATGAGCGAACATCATCCAGAACTACAGCCACCAAAAGCAGTAACCCCCCTAGGGATTTTAGTCGAGCAGTTAGAAGCCATTTCTCAACAAGCCAAATCTAGCAATATCCCCAGGGAATTAAGGGAGCAAATTGACCGCGCTTATCAACTCGCGGCTGGACTCAACCCCTATATTGAAGCCAATACCACCCCAGAATCTTCTGCATTAGCCAACCTTGCTAACAAAACCAGTCAAGAACCCTGGGAACTGCGCTTTTCCGATGGCGAAACCGTGCGTCAGTTAGAGCAAGAAATGCTCTCTGGACATCTGGAAGGGCAAACCCTAAAAATGTTTGTGTCCATGACCGGTGCAAAGCGTATCCTAGAAATTGGCATGTTCACCGGCTATTCTGCCCTCGCCATGGCCGAAGCCTTACCCGATGATGGACAGGTGATTGCCTGTGAAATTGACCCCTATGTAGCCGAATTTGCCCAAACCTGTTTTCAGCAGTCCGCCGATGGGGACAAAATCTCCGTCAAAGTGGGGCCAGCTTTGGACATCATGAAAGACTTGGCCGAGGTGAGAGAGTCCTTTGATTTTGTGTTTATCGATGCCGATAAGGGTAAGTATATTCAGTATCTGCAACGGCTGTTAGAGACTTCCCTATTAGCTGAAAATGGCTGGATCTTGGTCGATAATACCTTGCTGCAAGGGCAACCTTACCTGAAAATGGAACAGCGCAGCGCCAATGGAGAGGCGATCGCCCAATTTAATCGCTTTGTCACCGAAGACCCCAGACTAGAGCAAGTATTGCTTCCCCTGCGCGATGGTGTAACCATAATTCGCAGAAAGTAGCGAAAGTCCTCCTTTTTAAGAGAGATTTAGAGTTATTAAAAGTCCCCCTTTTTAAGGAGGATTTTCCGCAAGCGGATATGAACACGAATCAATTAGAAATGCCATATCATCTGAATCCTAGGGAGTCATAACATCATGTTGATTACCATGTTTAAAAGCAAGCTTCACCGAGTCAAAGTCACAGAAGCTCAACTCTACTACGAAGGTTCCATTACCATTGATGAAGAACTGCTCAAAACAGCCAATATTCTTGCCTACGAAAAAGTGCAAGTTGTCAATGTAAACAATGGTTCTCGTCTAGAAACCTACACCATTCCCGGCCAATGGGGAAGCCGGACAATTTGTCTGAACGGCCCAGCCGCTCGGATGAACTCAGTCGGAGATGAAGTCATTATCATTGCCTATGCTCAAATGATAGAAGAAGAAGCCCGATTACACCATCCTAAAGTCATTTTAGTCGATGACCATAACAATCCCCTAAACTAAATTTTATCCTAATATGGCATTGATCTTATTAATCCAATCGCGCGTATATGCTCTGTTTCAGAATCTTGCAGTTCTCGCCTTACTCGCGATTGTATTACCCTTCAATTTATGCAAAGTATTGCCCGGATGGGTATGGCTTGGGTTTAGCCAACGATTTGAACCTCAAGAAGACCCTAAACCTACCAAGAATCTATTAATCTCAGGGGCAAAGATGACTAAATCTTTGCAGCTTGCTCGTCTTTTCCAGAGTAGAGGTCACCAAGTATATCTTCTAGAAGAAGAGAAATATTGGATGTCAGGAAATCAATTTTCTAATGTCGTTGCCGGTTTTTACACAGTTCCCAATCCTAAAAAAAACTGGAACAAATACTGTAAACATTTATTAGAAATTATCCAAACCAAAAACATAGATATCTTTATTCCCGTATCCAGTGCCGTAGGCAGTTATGATGAATCGCGACTAAAAGCAATTCTCTCCCCCTATTGCGAAGTCTTTCACTTCGATCCGGAGATTACTGAGCTATTAGACAATAAATTCACATTTATCGAAAAAGCTAAAATTCTCGGTTTATCTGTTCCCAAATCCTTTTTGATAACCAACTTTCAGCAAATTCTTGATTTTGATTTTGCCCAAGATGGCAGTCAATATATCCTCAAAAGCATTCCCTACGACTCCGTGCGCCGTTTAGACATGACCAAGCTACCGATGAAATCTGAGCAAGAAATGGAAGCATTTGTCAAAAAAATGCCCATCAGCAAAGATAAATCTTGGATTATGCAAGAATTTATTCGAGGTAAAGAATATTGTACCCATAGCACCGTTAGGAATGGTAAAATTAGACTGCATTGCTGTTGCGAATCCTCGGAATTTCAAGTCAACTATCACCATGTAGAAGAACCTAAAATTTATCAATGGGTGGAAACCTTTGTCAAAGGATTAAATCTCACGGGGCAAATCTCCTTTGATTTTATTAAAACCGAAGATGGACAAGTTTATCCCCTAGAATGCAATCCGAGAACCCATTCCGCCATTACCACCTTTCACAATCATCCCGGAGTTGCCGATGCTTATTTGAAAGACGCTGAAGATGAAACTAAAAGCCCCATTTTTCCCCTACCCGACAGTAAAGCCACATACTGGACTTACCACGAACTGTGGCGACTGACCGGTATTCGATCTTTTGGGCAATTCAAGGCTTGGATGAAACGAATAACAGAAGGTACAGATGGCATTTTTCAATGGGATGACCCTCTGCCATTTTTGATGGTACATCATTGGCAAATTCCTGTACTTTTATTGCAGAATCTGAAAAAAATGAAAGGTTGGGTTAGGATTGATTTCAATATCGGCAAGTTGATCGAATTAGATTGGGATTAGATGATATCAAGTCCGGTGTATTACTCAATTGTAGGGTGGGCATTTTCCACTCTACAAATCTACTTTTTAAGTATTATGTATTACAGTAAATTCACCTTAGATAAACTCAAGAAAGACTTTAACATAATCTTGACAGGCAGCAAAGGAAAATTTAATACCTTACCAGAGGTTTTACCCAGTCCATTTATTCTCGAAGCTTTAGAAGAATATCTGCCGTTAGCCGTAGCGATAGGGTCTGAAAAAGCTCGCTCTGAATTAATCGTTGCACCGATTTTAGTGGAACTCAAAATTTTGGGGATATTAAATAGTTTTTTGGTTAAAAATAATGAATAAAACTCAATCGATCGAGTCTCAATTGCGCGTATTGCACCTAGCCGGTTCTCGCGTCTCGGAATTTTACCACAATCTATCGCTGATTTATGCCCAAGCCGCGATCCAACCTCCAGGGGTGAGCAGTAACTATGCAGTTGTCCATCCCGATGGGTTTTGGCAGTTGGGAACGTCTTTAGAAAACCTATCAGAAAAGATATCACTTCAGGAGATGATTGCTAAACTCCCTGAGATTAATCTTGTCATTCCCCATATGTTTTGTTTTCCTGGGATGACGAGTTTTCGAGCATTGTTTGAGGATATTTTGGGTTTACCGGTGGTGGGTTCTCCATGCCATTGTACGGCTCTAGCAGCGAACAAAGCTCATACTAAAAGTGTGGTGTCTGGGGCTGGGGTTCGTGTTGCCCAAGGGCAAGTGGTGCGCCAAGGGGATAGGGTAACCCTAGAGCCTCCATTAATTGTTAAACCAAGCTCGGAAGATAATTCTTTAGGATTAACGTTGGTTTGGAAGGAAGAGCAAATTGCTGAAGCGTTGCGAGTGGGCTTTGAACATGATGAGGTTTTGGTGGTAGAAGAGTATATCCCTGGCAGAGAGTTGCGGGTAGGGGTGATTGAGCGCCAGGGAGAGTTATGGGTAGCGCCGATGATTGAGTATTTGGTGAGTGAGGAGCATCCTATTAGAACGGTAACCGATAAGTATGAGCTGCGATCGGATGGAACGCCTTATCGACAACCGCAAAATTCGCCGGTTAAACCGGTTTGTCCTGCGGATGTGACTCCAGAGCTATTTGAGAGGGTGGCTGATGCTGCGAAGAAAGCCCATATTGCTCTAGGCTGTCGCGATTATTCTTTGTATGATTTTCGGGTACATGCCCAAACGAATGAACCCTATTTGCTGGAGGCAGGTTTGTTTTGGTCGTTTGGGAAAATTGGTATGATTTCTCGGATGGTAGAGGCTGATGGGCAAAGTTTGGATGAGGTGGTGTTGGAGGTATGGCAGAAGGCAGCAGGGCGGACTCGTGTGGCGGGGAGTTCGTTGTTTAAGTATATTGAATGTTAAATTAGCATCAAAATATCATTTTGGCAGCGCTCAAAGGGAGCGAATAATTGATAAATTTTTTACTTCTTCTGAAGCACCAGTAAATCTGATAATAACTCCACCCCATTTTCGTCAGGACTACCTCATTAGACTCGGCGATCGCTTTCATAACAGGATCTGGTCTTAATTGTACTATACTCCTATTCAAGCACAGAAAAAGGGAGTCGTCGTTTATAGTGTATATAGAGCGCCCTAGTTGACTACCCATGAAGCGCTATTTGATGTTATCTCTAAAATCAGCATGACTGAAACCAAAATCCACCTGGAAAACTTAATCAAAATTTACGGTAAACATACCTCAACAGCTTTGCAACGGTTTCGAGAGGGGGCAACCCGCGAGATGATCTTGAAAGAAACGGGTAATGTGCTGGGTATCGCTGATGTTTCCCTGAAAATTAATCGCGGGGAACTCTTTGTAATTATGGGATTGTCTGGATCGGGGAAATCAACCCTGGTTCGTTGCATTAATCGCTTGATTGAACCCACCAGTGGCAATATCTATATTGATGGCGAGGAGGTGGTGCATACGAGTCAAAAGCGAATTCGGGAAATTCGCCGCACTAAAATTGCCATGGTGTTTCAGAAGTTTGGCTTGTTTCCCCATCAGAGTGTCATCGAAAATGTGGCCTATGGTTTGAAGGTGCAAGGGATGGATCTTAAGGAACGCCGAGAGAAGGCTATAGACATTTTAGAGCGAGTGGGGTTAGCAGACTGGCGCAATTATTTACCTTCATCGTTGAGTGGGGGAATGCAACAACGGGTGGGTTTAGCGCGAGCGTTAGCTACTGATGCGGAGATTTTGTTGATGGATGAAGCCTTTAGTGCCCTCGATCCGTTGATTCGCCGGGAAATGCAAGATGAATTGATGCGGTTGCAAGCAGAACTCCGTAAAACGATTGTATTTATTAGTCATGATATTCAAGAGGCGCTAAAAATTGGCGATCGCGTGGCGATCATGAAAGATGGTGCAGTGGTACAAGTGGGTACTCCCGAAGACTTAGTTTTACGTCCCATTGATGAGTATGTCAGGGCCTTTACCCAAGAGGTCAATCGCGCTCAAGTAGTAAAAATTGGCACAGTATCCCGGAAAACTAACCCCTTAAATGGCGATCGACATAGGATTGGGCTTGTCCTCGAACAAATGGAACAACAAGGGGTGAATCAACTCTATGTGGTGAATGAAGAGAAAGTTCCCGTCGGGTTACTTCAGAAACACCGTCTAGAATATGCCCTCAACAATGGCAATCAAAATTTAGCCGATCTGATGGTCAATGACTTTCCCAGGATCGAAGATTTTCATTGCTTAGAAGCAGCCTTTTCCCTATCGGATTCTGGTCTGCCGATCGCCGTCACCAATGCGGATGGCCAATTCCATGGCATCATTACCCCCAAAGAAGTGTTAATGAGTATGAGTAGCCCCAGAGCATAAGAGATCTTAAGTTATGTTGTTGCGTTGAATAAATTCATGATTGACTCTTTATCCCCATCTTTAATCAGTGAAACTCCAGTTTTCCTTGACCCCTTTCAACTGTATACCCTACCCCTAGGGAATTGGGTTAGCAGCTTGGTAAATTTCTTGGTCGATCAATTTCGCTGGATTTTCCAACTGATTAGAATTCCGTTCTCTGTCGTTCTCACTACCATTGAAGCCAGTTTATTAGCTATTCCTCCGACCTTATTTTTAATTCTATTAGGGCTACTGGTATGGCAATGGTGTGGTTCTGGGATTGCCATCTATAGTCTAGTCGCCATGACAGGGATTGGCTTACTGGGAACCTGGGAACCGGCCATGACTACCTTATCCCTAGTTGTTTGTGCGGTGACCTTTTGTATCATTATTGGTTTACCGATTGGCATTTTAGCGGCTAGAAGCGATCGCTTTGACTCCATTTTGCGCCCCCTTCTCGATGCCATGCAAACCTTGCCTTCCTTTGTGTATTTGGTTCCCGTAGTCATGCTCTTTGGGATTGGAGAAGTCCCCGGAGTCATTGTTACCTTAATTTTTGCCGTGCCGCCCCTGATTCGATTAACCAATCTGGGGATTCGTCAAGTCTCGAAAGAAGTAGTCGAAGCGGCGATCGCCTTTGGTTCTACCCCCAACCAAGTTCTCTGGGAAGCCCAAGTTCCTTTAGCCTTGCCCACGATCCTCGCTGGGATTAATCAATCTATTCTCTTAGCGCTCTCCATGGTAGTCGTTGCCTCCATGATTTCCGTCGAAGGTCTCGGTCAAATGGTCTTGCGAGGCATCGGCCGGTTAGATGTGGGATTAGCCACCGTTGGCGGGATCAGCATTGTTTTAGTGGCAATTTTATTAGACCGAATCACCCAAGCTTTAGGGAAGCCCAAAAAACGCTCCTGGAAAAAGCGCGGCCCCATTGGGTTTGTGCTTTCTTTTTCCCAAAAACAAGCCCTTAGCAGCGTGATTGTCCTGATCTCTGGCTTATTTGGGTTGGGGACTTTTACAGCCCCCCTTTTTTAAGGGGGCTGGGGGGATCGAAATGTATCGCATAGCAGCGAAAACTGCTGCAAAATCTCTCTCAACTCTAACTCAACCAAGGACGGGTGACTTCTTCTAAATCATCCACATCCTCTTGTTTTAAGCTCCATCCTAAAGCACCCGCATTATCTTTCGCTTGCTTGGCAGTTTTCGCCCCCGGAATAGGAATCACTCCTTGGCAAATCAGCCAATTCAGAGCCACTTGAGAGGGGGTTTTCTTGTATTGATCGGCAATCCGTTTTAAGCGGGAAATCACGGGGGCAATTTTTCGTAATCCTTCCCGGCCAAATTCTGGGCTAAGTTTTCTGGCTCCCGTTGGAGCATTAACCGATGTATATTTACCCGTCAATAATCCTTGTGCCAGGGGACTATAGGCTAAAATCGTAATGCCTAACTCGCGAGCTGTTTCCAGAATTCCATTGACCTCAATTTTCCGACTCAGTAAGGAATACTTCACCTGATTCACGGCTAGGGGAATTCCTTTGTTGGCTAAAATTTCGTGAGCTTTCCGCATTTGCTGGGCGGAATAGTTGCTCACTCCTATGCTTTGAATTCTGCCTCGTGTCACTTCATCCGCTAATGTATTGAGCAAGGTTTCTTGACTCATCAGAAAACTGACGGGTTGATGGATCTGATAGAGTTCAATATAATCCACTTGTAGCCGGTTCAAACTATTGGTAATCGCCTCGGATACGGTTTCCGGTTTAATGCGCCAAGGCACGGGGAAATATTTAGTGGCGATTTGCGGCGATCGCCCGGTTTCTTTCATTAACCGACCGATCAAAGATTCCGACTCTCCCAACCCATACACTTCTGCTGTATCAAAAAAACTGATTTCCCCTTCTAGGCTTGCCTCAAACGCTTTTCTAATCTCCGCTTCGCCATAGGTATTGCCATAATCCCAAAACAGTTTATCACCCCAAGCCCATGTGCCGATTCCCAAGGGAGTGACCCGAATATCCGTTTGACCCAGTTGCACTGTTTCCATGGCTAAACTCTGATGACGCAATACTTATTTATATTAGAATGATTTCAGAAAAGTCAAGTTAGACCCTTAGTTTACCCTAACTCATTTGCTCCATGTCTGCCCATTCTGCTGCTTACCCAGCCTTCCGGGGGGCGATCGCCGATTTTCTCCATAACCCCTTCCTTCATCGGGAATCAGAGAGTGTACGCTATTTTCCCGATGGCTTACTCATCCTAGAAAACGGGCAAATTAAAGCGATCGGCGACTACCAAACCCTCCACACTCAATACCCCCATCTGGACATTACAGACTATTCCGGTAAACTAATTTTACCCGGTTTTATTGACCTTCATATCCACTATCCGCAAACGGAAACGATCGCCTCCTATGGAGAGCAGTTATTAGAATGGCTAGAAAAATATGTATTTCCGGTAGAAAAAAAATTTCAAGATCCAGACTATGCCCAAACCATTGCCGATTTTTTCCTCGATGAACTGCTCCGCAATGGCACAACCACAGCCGTCGTTCTCACCACCATTTTCCCTCAATCGGTTGACGTTTTATTTACGGCTGCCCAAGAACGCCAGATGCGAATGATTGCCGGGCAAATGTTGATGAATCGCAATGCTCCCGATTTTTTGTTAAATACCCCTCAAAGCGCTTATGAGCAAACCCAAAATTTAATCCAAAAATGGCATCGCCAAGACCGATTACTCTATGCGGTTACACCGAGATTTGCCCCCACTTCAACACCAGAAGATTTAGAAATAGCCGGTTATTTACTCCGTCAATATTCCGATCTTTATCTGCATACCCACTTATCGGAAAATACCCAAGAAATTGCATGGATTAAACAGCTTTTTCCGAAAGCGTCCGATTATCTGAATGTTTATGAGCAGTTTGGATTAGTCACAGAACGCTCTATTTTTGCCCATGGTATCCACCTGAGTGACTCGGAACGGCAACGGTTAAGTCAAAGCCAGAGCGCGATCGCCTTTTGTCCTACGTCTAACCTATTCCTCGGTAGCGGATTATTCAATTTACAAGCCACCCAAACCCCATCCCCTGCCATTCCCGTTGGGTTAGCCACCGATGTGGGGGCAGGAACCAGCTTTTCCCTGTTCAAAACCATGGGAGATGGGTATAAAGTGCTGCAACTGCAAGGACAAGCCCTTTCCCCCTTCCAAGGCTTTTACTTATCTACATTAGGCGCAGCTCAAGCCTTACATTTAGAGGCTAAAATAGGTAATTTTGAACCCGGAAAAGAAGCAGATTTTATCATCATTAATCCTGCTTCAACTCCCTTAATGAAATTACGCAATCAAAACCAAATGCCGCCAGAAACTTTATCCGAACTCGCCGATCAACTGTTTACCTTGATGATTTTAGGAGACGATCGCAACATCGAAGCTACCTATATTCTCGGTAACCTTTGGAAAGATAATGAACAATTAACAATGAACAACTAACAACTAACAACTATGAATGGTTAATCTCCGCGTCCCCGTCTCTCGATTCCCTATTCCCTAACCCTAACCCATTACCTTAACCAGCACTGCATCCAATACATTAATCACCCGATTTAAGGCAGATTCATCCTGTAAACTCGATAGGACAAAACTGGTTAACCGGGGTTCAACCGGATCGACGGGGAGGGATAAACCAATGGCACTAAACTGATTTCTTAAATAGTCCCATTCCTTCTTTTGATCGAAAGGAGGCAGGGTAGCATAACTTCTAGAGGAAATTTGAAGCACGCCATCAATACTAATACTAAAAAACTCGCTCATTTCTCCATTCGGCGGCGATACCCAAACCGAAAATCCACCATAGGTATCTCCCATTCCCCATTTAATTTTCAAGGGCTGATGTTGGGTGACCCAATCATACAACTGGCGCACGATTTGCGCCTCTTCGTAGCTCTGTCGTGTCTCATATTCATAGAAAAATGATGTTTTATCCCAACGCCTGCGCTCTAGCACGGTACTGGCTTTTTTCTGCTGGGATTCTGCGGTTTTGCCAATCACGCGAGGAACGAGGGTTTTTAATCCGGCTTCACTCACATATTGCTTCACCTCCAGACCCAAAATTTCCAAGGGATCGATTTGAGTATTGAGGAACTCAATCATCACTCGAAACTCCGGCGAAATTTCATCGGAGACAAAAATTAAGCGCACTTGCCCCGCTTGCAAATGGGTTTTAACTTTCTGCCAGAATTTTTCCTCATCTACGTCGGTTCCTAAAAAGGATTCAAACACCTGTTCGGGATCTCGTCCTTGCTCCCGACAATTGAGTTCAAATTGGGAAATGACCGCTTCTACGGGCCAGTGTAGGGGCAGTTGGGCGGCATATTCTAACATTTTGCCCATCATTTCCCGGCGCGATCGCTTGCTATCCTCTCCCTGAACCGCAACTAGGGTGGGGATGCCATCTTGATCGACGAATAAGTGATCTAAAGACCAACTATTATCATCCTCTTCATCCAGGGTGGAGGTCACTTCACGAGTGATCCCTAACCACCGTCTGGGGGTAGCTCGATCGATCTGATCGCCTGCTAAAAGATTGGGATATTTTTCAATTAACTCTTGCAGGCGCTCCTCTGAATCATAGGATTGTTCCGTCATTTCCACCAAATGATCCTCATCCTGAATCAGATAAATTCCCCCACCCATGAATCGTCCTCTTTAGATTACAACTTGGCCGGTAAACACTGCTTGAGCTGGGCCCGTCATGTATAGTCTATCGTTTGTGGCCCATTCAATGTCGAGATCGCCACCCGGCAATTCGACTGTCGTATGGCGATCGCACTTCTTAGAGAGTACCCCAGCTACAACCGTTGCACAAGCCCCCGTCCCACAAGCCAAGGTGATTCCAGCACCTCGTTCCCAAACCCGCATTTTTACCCGGTTAGAGGCGATCGCCTGTACAAATTCAGCGTTAATGCGTTCTGGAAAGGCCGGATGATGTTCAAATTGGGGGCCAATCTGTTCTAAGGCGACTTTCTCCACATCCTCCACAAACGTCACACAATGGGGATTTCCCATACTCACACAGGTTACCAGCCAGGCATTTCCCCCCACCTCCAAAGCACGATCCACCACCGGAGCGCTACCCGATCCCAAGGTGGTGGGAATCTCTGCACCCCCTAACCGAGGAATGCCCATATCCACCGTTACCTGACCCTGTGACCCCAGTTTAGGAACCATTACCCCGGCCAAAGTAGAAATCTGATATTCCGCCTTTCCAGAGCCATCTAAGTGGGCAACAAACTGGGCAAAACAGCGAATCCCATTGCCACACATCTGCGGTTCCGAGCCATCAGAATTAAAAATCCGCATGGTGTAATCTGTCCCCTCTTGTCCAGGGAGAGCAAAAATCACCCCATCGGCTCCAATACCAAAATGGCGATCGCACAACTGGGCTGCCTGCTCCGGCGTAATCATAGGCCGATCGCTTGCCCGATTATCCAGCAAAATAAAATCATTTCCCAATCCCTGGTACTTGGTAAATTGCAGTTCCATAACCTTGCCCTACTCAATATTTAATTATGGTAATGGGTAATCGGCGATCCCCCTATCTCCCCATTCCCCCATCTCCCCACGCCCTCTCCCATTTTCAGACATACCTTGTTAAACTTTGTTCGGGAGGCTCTAATTCCCGATTAAACCGTCATTACCCCTCTTAAAACTATGTCCGAGTTCGATACCACCTTGCCCAGTGTTCGCAACATCCAGAACTTCATCCAAGAACAGAATGAAGTGGAACTCAAGTTAGTCACCGACGACCTGATTGTAGGCAAAATTGTTTGGCAAGATGTCAACTGTATCTGCTTGATGGATCACTATGAACAACCCACGATCGTCTGGCGACAAGCGATTGTTTTTATCAAACCCAAACCCTAACTTCTTGTCCCTTAGCTAAGTTTCCTCAATCCACGATCGATGAACGTCTTTAACCGATATCAATCCGCCTTAATTACCCTAGTCTCTTGGGCCGCCCTAAGCCAGCCCTTGCAAGCCTTACAAGTCCGGGTGAATCCCCAATCTGCCCAACTGGGAGATACCATTTCCGTACAGATCCAGGTCAACACCCCCGAACCCCCCACGGTACAAATGGGCAATAGTACCTACCCTGCATTTCCCCTAAGTCCCAATCGATTTCGGGCCTTGGTTCCGTCGAGTCCCCTGGATCGACCGGGTACTTGGTCGATTGAAGTGCAAGGGGATGGAACCAGCGAAACCGTGAGAGTTCAAATGGGCGATCGCTCCTTTCCCACCCAAAGCATTTGGTTTTCCGAAAGTGATGCAGCCATTCGCGGAACCGACTACGAATTTGACCGGGTAGACGAGTTTAAACGCCTCGTCACGCCCCAAAAATTCTGGAATGGCCCCTTTTTACGCCCCAACTCTGGCTATGTGTCCACCATCTTTGGCGTTCAACGGTACTATAACGGCGAATTTGCCGAAAATTATTACCATCGGGGAGTCGATTATGCTGCCCCCACCGGTTCCCCTGTGGTAGCTCCTGCTGCGGGAAGAATTTCTCTGGTGGGTAAAGAGGCGAATGGGTTTGAACTCCATGGCAACACCATCGGCTTAGATCATGGCCAGGGCATTTTGAGCATTTTTATTCATCTGCATACGATTAAGGTTCAGGAAGGAGAAATGGTCAAAGCCGGTCAAGTCATTGGTACAGTCGGATCGACCGGTACATCCACCGGGCCCCATCTACATTGGGGACTCTATGTGAATGGAGTGGCGGTCGATCCAGTTCCGTGGCGTTTTGAAGGCATTGAATAAACCGATCGATTGCCAACCATTAAAATGTTGCACAATGTCACATTGATCCGGATCGTAGAGAATCCTGGGGCAAACTAGGGGAAGATGGAAGAACAGTATATCGTTAATGGTGAGCAAGGACACTGTGGAGTAGATTCAGTCTTATGAGTATCCAAGAGATTGTGGAACAGGCCCTCAAGGATGGCTATTTAACCCCAGCAATGGAAGCTGAGGTGGGTAATATTTGTGATAATGCCTCAGAGCTATCCATTGAGGAATACATGGCTTTAGACCGGTTAATGGGGTGTTTATTAACGGGCGAAGTGGTGGCCGTTCCTCGTAAGCAATTTATTAATGTGATGGAAGAATTGGTGCTAACCGAGTCCATGACGCGGGTGGCGGCGATCGAAGAAAAAGAAGGGATTAAACTAGATTTGGGTGATGTGGCGGCTTACGCCCTCAATCGTTTACCGCCCCTGTATGCGACCACAGAAGAAGGGGCCCGCTATCAACGCGATCGCGCTAAACAAGAGCTGATGGAGTTAATTAAACAGCAAGTTGAGGCGGCCATTTCTAAGAACCAAGAAAAACCCCAAGAACCCGAACGGCAAGCCCTGGGTAAGAGTGAAAACGTCCTCTCTCAGGTCAGCCATTTATTACAAGCTTATGCCCCAAATTACGAGAAAAAATCCCAGCCCCTAGAATAGTTGATGACCCCATCCTGGGGATAATTCCCCCTTTCAGGTAAACTGGGGAGAGATTGAACGGGAACTTAGCGCTCAACCTTGCGTCATGAAAGACTGGAGTGTTTAAGCACTAATTCTGTCCATGAGTCAATCTGTTTCTTTATCCTGGTCAACGGTTGGGGCAGGAGTTCCTCAAGCACCTGTGCAGCCCGAAAAACTCTCAAACACCGATCTCATTGTTCGCTGTCAGGCGGGTCTTCGCCCTGACAAGTTGATGTTTGCTGAATTAGTCAGACGATATCAATCCCATGTCAATCGGATGCTCTATCATCTGGCTCCAGATTGGCAAGACCGGGCAGACTTGGGTCAGGAAGTCTGGATTCGCGTTTATCGTAATGTTAAGCGTCTGAAAGATCCAGCTAAGTTTCGTGGGTGGTTAAGTCGGATTACCACCAACTTGTTTTATGATGAACTGCGTAAGCGTAAACGGGTCAGACCCCCTATTTCTTTAGATGCGCCGCGCCGCTTTGATGATGAGGAAATCAGTTGGGAACTGCCGGCTGATGAGCCAGGCCCGGAAGAGAGCCTGACGACAACAGAGTTTTACGAAAAACTGAAACAGGCGATCGCCGATTTGCCGGAAACGTTTCGCACAACCATTATCCTGCGAGAGATTGAAGGCATGGCCTATGAAGAAATTGCCGACATTACTGGCGTATCTCTGGGAACGGTAAAATCCCGGATTGCTAGGGCGCGTCAACGCCTACAGGTTCAACTCCAGAAGTATCTCAACAGCTAAAATGAACCCTCGCCGGTTCAGAATTGGTGTTGAGAATCTTAAGATTAATTGGAAACTTAAATACCCCTTTTACGATCATTAGGTGTACACTATCTTGGGTTAGTCACTAAGTGTGATCTTAGGTTTATCAACTTGGTAGGTGACCCGCTATGACTCCTCACTTTGATTGTCAACCCCATTCCCAGAAGCATGGGTATCTATCCCCGGCTCGTTCCCGGAATGACACCAGCCCCAACTCACATATGGGTGTACCTGATATGTTAAAACGCGATCGCTTTGAACTGCTCAGTGCCTATCTCGATGGCGAAGCCAGTGCCTCAGAAAGTCAACAGGTGGAAGAATGGCTAGACAATGACCCCACGGTTCAATGTCTCTACCAACGCTTGCTCAAACTTCGTCAAGGCTTTGAAATGCTGCCGACTCCTCCGGAGGGGCAACCGGTGGAGGAAACGGTCACTCAAGTGATGGGCCGTTTAGAAAGACGACCCAAACGTAGGGCCCTATTATGGGGTACAGGGGCGATCGCTGCGGCTGCGGTGGCTGCTGTATCCACAACCTTGACCAATCCGGGGCAACTGTTTCCCCAAATAGCCACCAGTCCTAGTCCTCAAGAGGGAGCAGCACTGATGCGTATTGCCCTCGATCAACCCCTAATTTCTATCCCCAAATCGGGCAGTAATCCCTTGGGAATGCCCAATGCAACCGGCGATCTGCACCAAATGCTCCAGAAAGACCGCTAATCAGATACGGGAGACCAAGAGCTGTTGAGTAACTCCGTCCCCCCGTATTGCCTAATCTTCTCCATACTCATTCGGTAGGCTAAAACCTCACCTAGAGGTTCGCCGGTTGGTCGAAACACAGGAATCGACTGGCGCAGATATTGGTTCTCCTCTAGGGGCGAGTTGGGGTCATAGCCCTCTAATTGGTCAAGCTGATTGAGCAGCTTAGAATCGTGGAAATGGAGTAAATATCCTTGAATCCGGTTGGCTCCTACTGTCAGGGCTGGATAACCCATGGGCAATAAAAACAAACGCCCCCAGGCGATCGCCTCTTCTTCCTTCTCTACATGCCCCTCACAGTAGCGCCGGTAATTCACTTCACCCGGTTTGAGCGTTCCATAAACAAAAACTTTAAACATCGGCTTGAGCTAAATTTGAATAAAACATTCAGAACGTTACATTAAGTCAAGAGCAGTTAATGGAGTTAAGTCAAGGAGCGATCCAAGCCGATGAAGACTTGATCCGCAAACTCCTCCAAGAGATTCCAGATACTGAGTCTGATTTACGGGAGGCGATCGAGGCTCTAGGGTAAGTGTTATAAAGGGAAAGAAGCGATCGAAGCTCTGGGATTTTGGCTATTCATCCACAACTCCCCTTTCTTCTTGGGAATTCAGATAATGCACGACAACACCACTTTACGCTCTTGTCAGGATATTTTAGTCGTTGATGATAACCCGAATAATATTCGCTTTTTATCCCACATTCTCACTCAACAAGGGTATCGTGTCCGCAAAGCCATTAATGGTGAATTAGCCATCAATGCGGTGCGATCGTCTCAACCCGATTTGATCTTGCTCGATATTATGATGCCTCATATAGATGGCTATGAACTCTGCGAACAAATTAAATCTGACCCTCAATACCGATCGATTCCCGTTATTTTTATCAGTGCTTTAGACGGCGAATTAGATAAAAACAGAGCTTTTAGAGTAGGTGGAAATGATTACATCACTAAACCCATTCAAGTGGAAGAAGTCCTCTCAAAAATTAACATTCAATTAAGTCTACTTAATCTACAAAAACTTCTCCAAGAAGAAGCTCAAGCTCGCCAAAAAGCCGAAGCAAATTATCGCAGTATTTTTGAACATGCAATTGATGGCATGTTTCAAACCACTCCAGAAGGTGAATTTATCAAAGCCAATTTAGCCCTAGCTAAACTCTATGGATATGATTCGCCCCAGGAACTGATTCAGGCGATTTCTGATGTCAATCAAGATTTCTATGTTCGTCCTCAACGTCGAGATGAATTCTTAGCCTATATGCAGCTTTATGATTATGTGGAGGAGTTTGAATCAGAAATTTATTGCAAGAATGGGGATAAAATTTGGATTTCTGAGAGTGTGCGTAAAATAACCAACGACCAGGGAGAATTGCTATATTTTGAAGGGACTGTACGCAACATTACAGAAAAACGCAAAATGGAAGAGGAGTTGCGAAAACAAAGAAGAATATCTGAAGAACTTCTCTTAAATATTCTGCCCCAATATATTGCTGAAAAGTTGAAGAAAAATCGTCATACCATTGCCGATCATTTACCCGAAGCCACAGTGTTATTTGCTGATTTGGTAGGCTTTACCGAGCTATCTGCCCAACTCGATTCTACGGAGTTAGTCACCTTGCTCAATGAAATTTTTTCCAGTTTTGATAAACTCACCAAGCATTATGGACTCGAAAAAATAAAAACCATCGGAGATGCTTATATGGTGGTGGGAGGATTGCCGATGCAGCCCAATCAAAATCCAGATCATTCGGTTGAGAGGGTAGCGAAATTAGCTTTAGCAATGCAAAATAAGATCAAGGAATTTCATCGCCCTTTGCCCCTAACAAAAGAGATAGAAATGCTTAAAAATAAACCCTTTCAATTACGGATTGGCATGAATACAGGCCCAGTGGTAGCGGGTGTCATTGGGATGAGTAAATTGCAATTGGATTTGTGGGGAGATACGGTAAATGTAGCTTCTCGCATGGAATCCCAAGGTTTACCCGGTAAAATTCAAGTTACCCAAGCCACCTACGATCAGCTAAAATACAAATTCAAATTAGAAAAACGTGGAATATTTAATGTAAAAGGTCGAGGGAAAATGACTACCTATTGGTTACTAGATGAACAAATACTTTGACTTTGATAGGGAATGTCGCCTAACCGCGCACTTTGCCATCCTCTAACCGAGTTAATCAGATAAAGAGTAGAGGATGGGGTAATCATATCGAGGGTAATGGGGTGTTCGCGGATTAGGTGACGCTCTAAAAGCCAGGCGCGGAATGCACCGGGTAAGAGTCCACAACTGAGGGGAGGGGTAATCCATTGTCCTTGCCAATGGAGAATAAGATTGGCAATACTCGCTTCGGTGATTTGATGGTGTTCGTTCCAGAGCAGCACATCATCGCAGTCGCTAACCGCAGAGCGGGTTTGCTCGTAGATTTGGCGATGGGTGGTTTTGTGGTAGAGCCAGATGCTGGAGGAGTCAATAGGTTGGGGGGCAAGTTTGACGGTGAGAGGAGTGAAGGAGGAAGGGGAAGAAATGGGGGAGGATTCTAGGGTTAATGCTCCTTGGGAATCGATCAACAGGCGGATTTTGTGGGGAGAGCGCTTGAGGGTGGGGGCGAGGGTTTGCAGTTGGTGGAGCAGTTGGGGAAGGTTGAGGGGAATATTAAAGTATTCGGCGGAGTCTTGGAGCCGTTGCAGGTGGTAGGAGAGCAGGAAATAGCCAGCGTGGGGAGTCCAGAGGAGGGTTTCTAGGAGGGAGAAGGGGGGCTGTTGCTGGGTGATAACGCGGGATTTTATGTAGCATTCTTCATATTCTTCTTGAGTGTTGGAGTCGGTGACGATGCCGCTACCGATGCCGTATTCAACTTGTTGGGCGTGTTTGTCGATCAGTAGGGTACGGATGGCGACGTTAAATTGCGCTCTGCGTCCGGGACGGAGAAGACCGATCGCCCCGGTATAGATGCGTCGGGGAGAGCGTTCGAGTTCTTTGATAATCTCCATGGTGCGGGCTTTGGGTGCGCCGGTAATGGAGGCGCAGGGGAAGATATTGGCGAGAATTTGGCTCAGGGGCGATCGCGTTTGAGCGGTGACGGTTGAGGTCATTTGCCAGACGGTGGCATAGCGCTCAACCTCGAATAGGTGCGGCACTTGGACGCTACCAATGTTGGCGACTCGGCCGATATCGTTGCGAACCATATCGACGATCATGACATTTTCGGCGCGGTTTTTCTGGGAATGGTGTAACCATTGGGCAAGCTGACGGTCTTCGGTGAGGGTTTTTCCCCGTGGAGCGGTTCCTTTCATGGGTTTGCTGGTGAAGGTGGAACCGTCGAGGGTGAAAAAGAGTTCGGGGGAAGAGGAGGCAATGATATAGCGCCCCATGTCCAGGTAGGCGGAATAGGGGGCGGGGGGCGATCGCCGCAGAAAGCTTAAGGCCCAGTTCGGATCGCCGCTAAAGGGCGATCGCAGGCGGAAGGAATAGTTTACCTGGAAAGTATCGCCTTGGCTGATGTAGTGTTGAACGCGGGCGATCGCCTGATGAAACTCATCTTCTGTCAGTTCACTTTCCCAGTTGATTCCCGGATCAATAGTATCACGGTGGAGGTTGATGAATTCCTGGGGGGTAAGAATGCGAGAGGGGCGATCGTAGAGCGCAAACCAAAGCTTAGGAAAATCAGGGTCTTCATGCACCGTTAAGGCGCTATCAAAGACAGGAGACGCTTCATAACTCAGTATTCCCACGGCATAACAACCCCGTGTTTCCACTTGGTTTTCAATCTCCTCTAAAGTCGAGAGCAGATTTCCAGAATTTTCAGTCAAACAATAGACTTTAAATGGATTTTCAAACTGTAACCAGTGGTGGTTCTGAGATTGGTAGATATAGGCAAAGGCGTTAGCAGTCATTCCCAATTCTTTAGGATTATGGGTGGAAAACTCAGCAAATTCTTCAGAAAAACACTTTTTCATTATACGATCCTTTTTCCACTTCAATTCAACTATCTGTGATTATACTTAAATATGTTTATTGAGTGGACAAGAAAGAGCCGTAAACATCTATAATTGTAACAAGGCGGTTGTCAGATCCGAGACATATTTTATGATAAGGATATAATCTTAGGGTCATCTATTTGCATCAGAGGTGCTTAGAATGTTGAATTATAAAGTTTCGCCGATTCTTACTCATCCGACTGTAGCTCAAAATACTCAACAAAAGTTATCCGCCGACGACCGGATTGAGGGATTTAGTCAGTTGGTTTCTGGTATGATTCAGTCCCTCTCTACAGTCGATCTACCCGAAGGCGTAGAACCTGAAGACCTGCAAAAGGCTTTAGAGGAATTCCGAGAACGCAAAATTCAGCAAATACAAGAGCAAATATCCGTTAAGTCTTAATCGAGTTCGAGAGGTGTTTAACTCTGGTGTAAGGGCAATTCAATAGTAAATGTTGTGCCCTTTCCGGTTTCAGACTCAAAGGATAATTCTCCCCCATGATGATCGACAATGATTGCATGACATAGGCTCAAGCCTAATCCTTTTCCTTTACCGACAGGTTTGGTACTATAAAACGGTGTAAATAAGCGCTGGCGAATCAAGTCTGACATACCAATCCCATTATCAGTGATAGAGATTCTCACCCATTGCATGTGACACTTTTCAGTCGTAATGGTAATTTGTGGGCTATCCCGGTTGGGATGGTTTTCCCAGGCGCTATCAATCGCATCAATCCCATTCACTAATATATTCATAAATACCTGATTGAGTTGTCCTGCATAGCATTCAACCGGAGGCAAAACTCCATAATTTTTGTTGACAGTAATCATCGGTCGCTTCGTGTTACCCTGTAAGCGATAATTAATAATCATTAATGTGCTTTCGAGTCCATCATGGAGATTCACCCGTTTCATCTGGGATTCATCTAAACGGGAAAAGGTTCTCAGAAACAAAACAATTTCCCGAATTCGAGACGCGCCATATTTCATGGAGTCTAACAAATCCATACAATCGGCTTGCAAAAACTCTAAATCAATCTCTTCCGAGAGTTGTTCAATATCTTCACCCGGTTCAGGAAATTTCTTTTGATAAAGTTCAACCAATTCTAATAAATCAGTCAGATAAGATTTAGCAAAATCAATATTACCATAAATAAAGCTCACGGGATTATTAATCTCATGGGCAATGCCAGCGACTAATTGACCAATGGAAGATTTTTTTTCACTTTCAATCAACTGAGCTTGCATTTTTTGTAGTTTTTGTAATGCCAGTTCTAACTCATGGGCTTTATCTTCAGATTCCTGCACTGCCCGTTGAGATTCATCGTACAAATTAGCTTGATAAATAGCAATCGCCAATTGTTTGGCCACATGCACCAGTAGGGTTACTTCTACTTCCTTCCAATGGCGCGATCGCTTACATTCATGGGCAATGAGTAAGCCCCATAATTCCTCTTTAATAATAATCGGTACAATTAAATTAGAGCGAACATCAAATTTTTGTAAAAAATCAACGTGACAGGGATCGAGTTGAGAGGTAAATACATCATGAATTACTCTCACTCTGCCATTTTGATAGAGATGGGCATATTCTTGGGAAAAACAATTATCTGCACCCACTTTTCCCAAGGTCGATCCCCAGTTGCCCACGACTTTTTCTACGATGACCGATCCTTTCCAGTTGTCTTGAAATTGGTAAATTAGCACCCGGTCGGTATCCAAAAGCTTTTGAATTTGATTGACGGCTGTTTTCCAAATGGTTGTTAAGTTTAAACTGCTGCGAATTTGATCGGTAATTAACCGGAGTACAGACTCTTGTTCCTGGGCTTTTTTAAATGAAGTAATATCGGTGTGAGAACCTGCTAAACGATAGGGAGTTCCATCACTGTTGCGATAACACAATCCTCGGGCCAAAATCCACCGATAGCCACCCGTGGGAGAACGGAGACGATAGTTGCTTTCATAAAACTGGGTTCCTCCTTGAATATGGGCTTGGAGGGCGGCTTGATGAAGGGCTAAATCTTCTGAATGAATAAGGGATTCAAATTCAGTAAAGGTTTGGGGAAGTTCGGCTTCAGTAAATCCTAAAATATGTTGCCAATTAACATTAAAAAATATGCGCCCCGTGGGTAAGTTCCAATCCCATAATCCTTCTTTAGAACTGGGTAGGGCGAGATGAAATTGAGGTTCATCGGAAGACACGGGATCATCAGGAGAGGGGGCAACAATTCCAGTGAGGCTATCATTCATAAGGTTAGGGGATGACGATTGATTTAAGTTGGCTCTTGGCGATAGGCGATCGCCGCATAAAAGGGATCTCCTCCTCCCCAACCCATCAGTTGTAAGATTGGAGGAACATTCGGTAGACGCACAATTAATTCTGGGTCTGTAAATCCAGATACAGACTGGATATACTGTTTCACGAGCTTGAGGCGAGTTTTATCTGTACCGTCACGCCAAATTTGAATCGCTTTTTGATAAAACATGCGGTTAGAAAAACTGACAATGACGAGACCACCGGGTTTGAGGATGCGGTGAATTTCGCTAAAGATGGCATCGGGGTATTGTAGATATTGTATCGAGACACAATTGAGGACGGCATCAAAGCTTCGATCCTCAAACGGCAGTTGCAGGGTTTGATTGAGGTCTTGTACCCAATAATGGTCTAAGCGAGGGTTTTTGGCTAACTCTTCCTCATTGAGACCATGGCCTTCCACATGCTCAAAGGTCATTTCGTCAGGAAGGTGGGAAACCCAGCTACTCATTAAATCTAGGATGCGAGTTTGGGGTTGGAGGCGATCGCGGTAAAGATCGGTTAACTGCTGGATAAACCCCTCGTCCACATGGGTGACGAGTCGAGGAAAGGCATAAAACTGGCGATCGTCGCTAGAATCGAGTTTAGTGCGGTCTTGGGGTTTTAAGAGCATGATGAATAATTCAAATTTAAAGTAGACTGAAAATGATTACGGCTCCCTTTTCCACTATAGAGGATTCTCCAGGGTTGGCTGGATCGGTTCTTTTCCTCGTAAGGATGGTTCCATGGTTCCCAGTATTTTGATTCTTTTCTTGGTGGCGATCGCCTTTCTGTCGAGTTCCTTGGTGGTGATTCAGGAACCCTATGAAGCCTTAGTAGAGCGATTGGGAAGGTATAAACGCACCCTCAAGGCCGGTGTTAATTTTATTATACCCCTCGTGGAAAAAGTGGTAATCCGAGCCTTGATGAGCGAGCGTTTATTGGATGTTCCTCCCCAACAAACCATCACCAAAGACAATGTATCCTTAGAAGTCGATGCGATCGTTTACTGGCAAATTGTCAACCTCAAACGGGCCTATTATGCCATTGATAATATTGAAAATGCCCTGGAAAATCTAGTGTTAACCAATTTGCGGGGGGAAATTGGTCGCCTAGAAATGAACCAAACCTTTTCTGGAATTAAAGAAATCAATCAAGCCTTGCTAGAGCAAATTGACTCGATTACCGACTCTTGGGGAGTCAAGTTGATTCGGGTAGAAGTACGGGATATTACACCTCCGAAAACTATTATTGAATCTATAGAGCAAGAACGGGCAGCAGAAAGTAAACGATTGGCCTCAATTATTGAGGCGCAAGGAGGAGCGCAATCGATGAAAATCCTGGCGGATGCCTTAGGAATGGATTCTAACAGCCCTGAGTTTATTCAATTTATCATTGCCCAACGGTATATAGATACCAATGAAAAGCTCACGAATAGTCCTAATTCTAAGATCTTCTTTATGAATCCTAGTGCTTTGAATGAAACCCTCACTAATCTCCTAGAATATGAACGGTCAAACTTGAGGAAAATCGATCTGCCCCCTGAGTCTCCACCTGAAAATGAGTAATGGGTAATGGGACAACCCTATAACATCGAATTACTTATTACTTAACAGCGCAAAGCGCTATAAGCATGTTCTTCTTGGTGATTGGCTAAATGAAAAACAATCCGAAAGGCTTCGTCTAAGGTCGTGTCTTTCTCCGTTTTGATGCGTTTAATTTTAGTTTTATTCAATTTAGAAATCAGTTCTTCGTAGGTGTCTTTCTCGGCGGATGCATCCTGGCGATTGATGGGGGAAATAATCCGATAATCACAACCATAGCGTTGACATTCTAAACTTCCGTATTTGTGTAGACTGCCATTGGGATTGATGTAAGACAGAACTTCAAAATCAACAACTCTAGTTTTCATACCCTTAAACTTCCGTAGGTTAGAACGAAGGGTCAATCCGGATGCAGACCGCGATTAACTCTCATAGCTTAATCATGCCCGATCGCCGGCCAAATCTCTGTGACTGAGGTAAGTGAAGTCGGTGAGATATCTAAGAGAATGGATTGATCCGAACCGGTAGAGAGGGGTGAGCGATCGCCCCTGATTTGGAGATCTCGATCACACCTGTCCTCTCTCACCCCTAGTTATACGGACTCATCGGATTAGATTCTAAATACATATGTGAAAAGAATTTCATGGCTGTACCCCAAATCAAATAGCCTTGATGGTTAAGATGCAAGCCATCCGTGGTCAAATCTGCCCGTAGACTCCCTTGGGGTGTGGCAAACAGGGGATACAGATCCAGATAATAGGCTCCTTGGGAATGAGCCAGAGTCCACAGTTGTTGATTGAGTCGGCGAATGCGTTCATTGGGGACTTGTAAGAGGCGATCGCTCTGTTCCCAAGTCGCCTGTTCTCCCTGATGGGGCAAAATTGATTGCACCACCAATTGGGTTTGGGGGTGATTCCACTTTAAGTCCTGAAGAATTTGCTGATAATTCTCCAACACCTGGCGATCGCTCACCCCTTTGAGCAAATCATTAATACCAATCAGAATAAAGATAGTGTCTGGTTTCGTCCGATCTAACAGAGGTAAGCGGCGATATAACCCAGCCGAAGTTTCCCCAGAAATCCCCTGGTTGAGCCAAGTCCGTCCAGGGGGGAGCAAAGCCGGAGGAAACCATAAACTAATGGAATCTCCCGCTAAAACTGAGAGATTGTCCGGTTGTTTCGCGGCGGCTACTTCCGCTTCTTTAGCCAGCAATTCCACCCATTCTTGATAGGTGAGATGATGACTCTGAGGGACATAGGTAGGAGCGGGGTTAAAACTCTCTGGGGACTCAGTATTGCCCGTATTGACTGAAAGGATCTGGGCCTGAGCTGGCGTACCGGAAGGATTATCGGTCATCGACACCAGCGATCGCCCTTCGACCGAGCCAATTTCGCGCTGCGCCTGGATCAGCAATAAACTTAAGACCACATTGGCAGACAGGGATAACCCGACCCAAATAGGAATTTTTTTTCTGTGGCTGAACACAACCCTACACCGAATCAACAGACTTATCACCCATCATAATAGGACGGGAGACAAAAAATGAATACCGCTAAAGAGTATAACCTCCTTAGCGGTATGAAACTGCCCCTCAAATCTGAGGGAACAGTCGAGCTAAAATAACCATCTAATGATCGCTACTACCTACACTAGAGCTTTTCATTGCATCGGCCATGCCACCGGCGATCGCGCTGGACTCTTTCAGGAAACCACTATAAGCTTCCATGCCATGTTCAGCAATATCCAAGCCTTCAAACTCTTGCTCCGGATGAACCCGGATACCCACCGTCGCTTTTAGGGCTAACCAGAAAATACTACTCAGCAGCACAGTAAAGCCACCAATCGTCAGAATACCGAGGATTTGAGCAATCAGTTGATTCGCTCCACCGCCATAAAACAGGCCTGATTCTGTATTAAACAAGCCAACCGCTAGGGTTCCCCAAGCGCCATTGACCAAGTGAACCGAAATCGCACCCACCGGGTCATCAATTTTGAGAACGGTATCGAAGAAACCAACCGCATAGACCACCAGGATGCCAGCAATCACACCAATAATCACAGCTCCCAGATAGGACACCCCATCACAGCCAGCCGTAATCCCCACCAAACCCGCGAGAATACCATTGATAATCATCGAGAGGTCAGGTTTGCCATCTTTGAGCCAAGAAACAGCCGTCGCCGATACTCCACCCGCAGCAGCAGCCAAGTTTGTCGTCACAGCAATATAGGGAACCGCTTCATCTGCTGCCAGTTGAGAACCCGGATTAAATCCAAACCAGCCAATCCAGAGGATCAGACATCCCAGGGTAGCAATACTCATATTGTGGCCGGGAATCGCGCGGGCTTGGCCATCTTCATATTTACCAATCCGGGGGCCTAAGAAGGCAGCACCCATCAGAGCCGCCCAACCGCCAACCGAGTGAACCACCGTTGAACCCGCAAAATCGGCAAATCCCGTATCTAGGAAACCGATATCGCTTAACATACCGCCACCCCAAACCCAGTGACCGGAGATGGGATAGCCAATGCCTACAATCAGCAGGGAAAAGAGGACAAAGGCAATAAACTCAATCCGTTCCGCCACTGCTCCCGAAACAATAGTGGCAGCCGTTCCGGCAAAGGCAGCTTGGAACAGGAAAAACACCGGAATGGGTAAACCCGCCGGGAAGGGATCGAGTCCATAGCTTCCCGGATCGGTGCTGCTGAGGAACCAACCGCCGCCTCCGATGAAGCCATTGCCGGAGCCAAACATGAGGGAAAAGCCGATCGCCCAAAAAATTAGGGTGGCTAGAGCAAACACGATCAGGTTTTTGGAGAGGATGTTGACGGCATTTTTCTGCCGACAAAATCCCGTCTCTAACATGCCAAACCCGGCATTCATGAAGATCACCAGAATGGCAGCGATTAAAATCCAAATGGCATTCAGGACTCCTTGGATATATTCTGGAGAGCCTGGGACAACTTCGGCCGCTTCTTGGGCTTTAGCCGCTACTTCCCAAATCACCACAATGATTGCGGACAGGGGAATACATGCTATCCAATTTAAGGCGTTACGACCCCACAACAGGCGTAGGGCACTGAGTGGGGGCCGTTGCCTTAAGGATGCATTGGCGAAGAAGTTTGGGAGTTTTTTCGGACTCCCTCCGATATCAAGGCGTTGAGTTTTCAATGATTGTCTTTCCATGAATTTCTTGATCTGAGAATTACCGCATAAAATGGGAGATGCAGCTTACTCACTGAGTAGGGGACGACAAATAGCCTTCCAGCTTTTCATAGAACCAGTCCAATGAAGATAAAGTCAAACTCAATGCCGATTTTAAGGTTTACTTAAGCTTGGCTACTCCTTGAATTGGTTCCGCAAATACGATAGATAGATTGCATCAATTCTGATAGGTTTATTCTGTATTCAAGAATACTTTTTGGGAATTCAATTGAAAATTTATGTTACATATTTTCTAAGTAATCTTTATATCCAAGGCGATCTAATTGCGTTTGTTTCTCAATTACCGATTGATTGAGCTGCTGACGATAGGCTTGAACCTGTTGCAGCATGTGGGGTTGGTGGCTGGCTAAAATTTGGATGGCTAAGAGTCCGGCATTCTGAGCGTTGCCGATCGCCACGGTGGCAACGGGAATCCCTCTAGGCATCTGGACAATGGAGTAGAGAGAGTCGAGTCCTTGCAGATGGCGAGAAGGCACGGGCACGCCAATCACCGGTAAAGGCGTTAATGAAGCCACCATTCCCGGCAAATGGGCAGCGCCCCCCGCCCCAGCGATAATCACCTTAATGCCCCGTTCGTGAGCTTGTTGGGCATAGCTCACCATCCGTTCGGGCGTGCGGTGAGCTGAGACAATGGCAACTTCTGAGGGAACTTGAAACTCTTCGCAAACGGCGATCGCCGCTTTCATCGTCGGCAGATCGGAATCACTGCCCATAATAATACCAACCAGAGGATCGGACATAACCATAGAGTCTTAAGATTCAGGATTTGATACGATGCAATATAGCGCTTAACGGAGGTGAAAATGAGCATTTATTTGGGCATCGACATCGGAGCCAGCACCGTCAAACTGGGATTATTTGATTCGGACAAAGGGGTTATTGGCGATCGCCTCGACAACCCCAGTCGCGCCTCCCAAGGCCCCGATGCCACCATCAACGTCATCAAAACCGCCGCCCAAGACATCTTCAAAACCAATAACATCAACCCCCAAGATCTCAAAGGCATTGGCGCATGTTGTCCCACCCCCATCGACCCTTCAGGCATGTGCGTTTATCCCACCAACATTGACCACTCCTGGCAAGGCGTAAACGTCAAACAAAAACTCTCCGATAGCTTCAACTTACCCGCACTCCTCCTCAACGATGGCGATGCCGCCGCCTACCGAGAACACACCGTCAGAGAAGCCCAAAATCAAGCCTCTAACTCCATGGCCCAATTTATTACCGGAACTGGATTAGGAGGAGCCTTAATCATCAACGGTCAAGTCATTTCTGCCCCCGGAGTCGCCGCCGAACTCGGCCATATTCTCACAGATACCAGCGACAATGCCGACCTTTGTGGATGTGGTGCAACAGGATGTGTCGAAACCAGAGCCTCCCTACTCGGACTCAGAAACATGGTCAAACACCGCCAAGCCAAAGGCAACGTACCGGAGCAACTTCAAGGCGACCCCATGGAAGTCGCCAAAATCCTCCGCGAACTCGGTCAGGCCGACGATCCCCTACAAGATGTTACGGACATCTGGCATGAATATTTTACCAACCTCGGTCGAGCCGCCCGAACCGTCCTCAATATCGTCGGCTGTGACCTCATTGTCATCTCCGGTGGAGCGCAGGAAAGACGAAACAACGCATCCGACCATTCCTATGAACGGTTTAAAACCGATGCCATTGGTTGGATTCGCCATGAAATTGACCATAGTTTCCCCCACCTGAAAAACACCAGAGTCGAATGGTCAATTGATACCCTCCCCGACAGCGCCGCCTACGGTGCAGCCCAATATGCCAGCATCATGTTAGCCTGATCGATTCATCCCCCTCCTGCCCATTACCGCGCGAAGTGCTATATGTTTGAACATCTCTTTTCCAATTCCAGTTTCTTAACGACTTCCAGTTCCCTTAGCCTCAGAAAAGGAGTAATCATTGGTGCTGGACAAGTCGGTTTAGCCTGCGCCTATTCTTTACTCATTCAAGATTGCTTTGACGAACTGATCCTGCAAGATATTGCCCAAGATAAAACCGAAGGGGAAGTCATGGATTTGATGCATGGAATCCCCTTCATTTCCCCCACCCTAGTCACAGCCGGAACCGTTGCCGATGCAGGAAAAAATGCAGATATTGTCATTATTACGGCTGGTGCAAGTCAGAAACCCGGTGAAAGCCGATTAAGCTTAGTCGAACGCAATGTCACAATCTTTAAAAACTTAATTGCAGAAGTCGTCCAACATTGTCCCCATGCCATTTTGCTGATTGTCAGCAACCCCGTCGATATTATGACCTATGTCACCCTAAAACTATCGGGTTTTCCCAGCCATCGGGTTTTAGGATCGGGAACCGTATTAGATACAGCTCGCTTTCGCGCTCTGCTTTCTCAAAAACTCAATCTTGATGCCCGTAGTATTCATGCCTATATTATTGGCGAACATGGGGATAGTGAGCTTCCCGTTTGGAGTACGGTGAATGTGGCCGGGATGAAACTCTGTGATGGACGGCCAGGATCTCCAAATGTTGACGACCCCCAATTAGCAGAGATTTTTGATCAGGTGAAAAACGCTGCCTATGAAATTATCCAACGCAAAGGCTATACTTCCTATGCGATCGGATTAGCAGTAACCGATATTGTCAAAGCCATTTTGCGTAACCAACGCCGGATTATGACCGTCAGTCGTTTCGTCGATGGATTATATGGATTACCCGAACTCTGTATTAGTCTACCTACCGTAGTAGACCGCCAAGGAGCCACCCAGTTAATTAACCTCTCTCTGAATCAGACGGAACAAGAACAATTGAATCACTCGGCTCAAGTCTTACAAAATATTCTGGGTCAACTGGACTTATGAATCCGAATCTGAATATTATTAACGCCCACCTTCCCGGATATGAAGATAAACAAAATATAGTCATCCGAGAGGGCAAGATTCAAGCCATCTTACCCACCCAAACCCAACGGAGTTCTGACCAACCCATCCTAGATGTGCAAGGAGACTGGATATCCTTGGCAGGAATTGACTTACAAATTAATGGCGCATTGGGATTAGCTTTTCCTGAAATAACCAGCGCCGACCAAGAAAAACTCAATCAAATTTGTCATCTTTTATGGCAACAAGGCGTTAGCTATTTTTTGCCGACTCTAGTTACTACATCTATTGAAAATATCCACCGATCCTTAAAAATATTCGCAGAATTTTCACCTCCCCAAAATAGCGCTCAACCTTTGGGAATTCATTTAGAAGGGCCGTGTTTAAATCCAGAAAAGCGGGGCGCTCATCCTTCAGAGTATCTGCTTCCTTTAACTGTAGAAAACATGAAACAGATCTTGGGAGACTATGCAGAAGTGGTCAAAGTCATCACTCTTGCGCCAGAACTCGATCCCACGGGTGAAGTAATTCCTTACTTAACCTCCTTGGGAATTACTGTGAGTCTCGGTCATTCTCAAGCGACTTTCGAGCAAGGTAAATTTGCCTTTGAGCAGGGCGCAACCATGGTAACTCACGCCTTTAATGCGATGCCCGGTTTACACCATCGAGACCCCGGTTTGTTGGGGGCTGCGTTAGTGAATTCCCAGGTGTATTGTGGATTGATTGCCGATGGGGTTCATGTGTGTCCGACGATGATTGATATTGTGTTGCGAGCCAATTCTCACAATATTTTTCTAGTCAGTGATGCTCTTGCTCCTTTGGGTTTAGCGGATGGGATTTATCCGTGGGATAATCGCGAAATTGAAGTGAAACAGGGAACCGCACGGTTACTCAATGGGACGTTATCGGGGACGACTTTACCGTTATTGGCTGGAGTAGACAATTTAGTCCGTTGGGGGATGGCTCAGTTGGGAGAGGCGATTGCTTTAGCCACAGAAACCCCTAGAAAGGCTTTGGGGATGCCTGGAATTTCTGCCGAGCAACCTGCGGATTTAGTGCGTTGGTGTTGGGATGGGGAAGAACAGCGCTTAAGCTGGGAGCGGTTATAGTTTAATTTTTCCTTGTTTTAAGGCGACTTTACTCAGGGACTGTTGAGTATAAACCAATAAGTGACGACCTTGTTGGGTGTTTTTATATTTGGGGATTTTCGGTTTTCCTAAAAACTTCTCCTGGTTGACTTTGTAGGCTTGATTGGCGGCAAAAAAGGATTGCCAGTTTTGGTCTAATCCTCGTAACACTTGTTGAGATACTTTCGCCGGTAAAGCGCGATATGGTTCCGTCTTCTGCATTAATTTATCCATCCGGTTATAGTTCAAGTAACCATGACCATAGATAAAGTTTTGACGGATTAGATAATTAGCCCCATTGTAGAGATTTTTGGAATGCCATGATAACTCATCTATCTCATTCCAAA
>NZ_JAQPOK010000168.1 GCF_030068445.1 Roseofilum halophilum BLCC-M91
GATGTTATGAGGTACAGTAATCGAAATGTTCCTTGAGAGTGTTGTCCCATGAAAAGCCTGAAGAATGGGCACTCTAGCGTAAAAAATGGTTTTCCCATTACCCATTACCCATTACCCATTACCGCGCGAAGCGCTGTATCAGATTTAGGCACACCTTTTTCCACCAGTTCATTGGCAATACCAATTTCTGTCCCGTCATGGTGTATCCAAATTTTATCCTGTCTAATCGATAAGTGTAAGAGACATCCATACTGAGGTCGGCGGTTTTCCCAACCAGTATTGACGACTTGATAATGATCTCGTTGGAGATCAAAAACCAGTTCGGTTTGCGCTTCACCCTCAGATTTAAACGGTTTAGCATGTTCGGTTAACAGTTCTTGGATATAGGAACGATATCGCTCTATTTTTTCCATTCTGCAATCACCTCAATCAATTAAAAATTAAAAATGCAAAATCAAAAAAGGTCTGTAGGGGCGGGTTTAACCAAAAACTAGGAGAAAACCGATCAATTTCCTGAACCCGCCCCCACCCCATTAATAACCCACTGGATTATAGCTTTCCTACAAAAAAGCCCTCATCCCCCAGCCCCTTCTCCCGCAGGAGAAGGGGAGAAAAAGTCCCTCTCCCGTGGGAGAGGGATTTAGGGAGAGGGCAAAATCTTGTGGAATAATAGGAAGTATTGCGTAGCAGACGAATATCATGTATTGGACAAGGGGACAACACATTGGTGGCGGTCGATATGAGATTGTCGATGAGTTGGGACGAGGTGGGTTTGGCATCACGTATAAGGCTAAACATTGTGACCTGGGTTCGTTTTGCGTGATTAAGGCGATTGGGGCCTGGCTGCGGAAAGAGCCGAACTATGACCGGTTTGTGGAGCGGTTTCGGGATGAGGGGAAGCGCTTGGCAAACTTGGCCCAGGAAAAGCCCCATCCCCATATTGTGCGCGTGTTTGACTTGTTTCGGGAACCGGATGCGGGGTGTCCGGGGTTTGAGATTGATTGCTTGGTGATGGATTTTATTGCTGGGAATACGCTGTATCATGGCGTTCATCAACAGGGAAAATTGTCTGAAGTCCAGGCCGTGCAGTATGTACGGCAGATTGGAGAGGCTTTGATTGAGGTTCACAAGCGGGGGTTGGTGCATTGGGATGTTACGCCCCTGAATATTATGATTCGCCCGCAACAGGAAGCGGTGTTAATTGATTTTGGCATTGCGGGAGATTGTCCCCCCAGTTCGTTTTCTAGAGAGTTTGGCAATAAAGCGTTTGCTCCCTATGAGCAGTTGATGTTAGGAGAACGGGAGAAACAGTGCGATATCTATACGTTGGGTGCTTCCTTATATTGATAAATTTCCCTGTACTGACCTACGAACGATTGACCGGTTGTGGGTTAAATATAGCAAGGGTCAATTCGGGTTTTCGGTACAGAAGGAAATTTACCAGAGTTTGGGCGGCACAAGGGAGTTATTTGATTCAGAAATCTGGGAAAAATTTGCCGATCGCGTCTGCTGGCGTAAGGATGGAGAATGGATATACGACACAGACCTAGCTTTTTCCTTAAGTATAAAAGGTAACCTTCCGTTATTAAGTAGGAAGATGTGGGCTAATGTGTTAATTGTAGAAAATGGTTTCTCTTCTCTCGCGTCGAGACTTGTAGATTGTAACCTGTAATCAATGAACAATTAACAATGAACAATTAACAATTTATCCCTCCATGCTCAACCTAGAAACCGGGTTTCTTGCTTATCTTCTCATTCGTCTCCTCAACTTTGGCAGAAACCCGGTTTCTTTGACCCCACGATTGATCATTATCCATCCATTTTGTAGGGGCGGGTTTAACCCAAATCTAGGACACAAAACCATCAATTGCCAAAACCCGCCCCCACCCCATCAATAACCCACCAGATCCCAATTATCCCGATAACAGTTGGGGGGCAGGTTCATCAAGGTTATCGGTGAGAAACGAGAGATATGGATAAACCTGCCCCTACAATTCAACCCAACAAACCGGTTTCTTCCAACAGGGTAAAATGATCCTGGTATTTTCACAAGAACAACATGAGTGGTATTGAGCGAGAGGTTGAGCTAGAAAGTCGAACTAGCCTGATTGACAAACACCTTCCTGGGACAGCAAAATCACAAAGAGAGCTACAAAAAGAAGGCATTGTTTATCTATTTAATGACCGCGATACTGTGGAAAGAGTCGCGTCTGAGATTCTCAATCATGGAGAACAAACAGGAGCTGATGACGAACACGATCCCTATGAACGTTATGGATTATTTTTTGCCGAACCCATTGGTTATATTCTAAAATTAGATGGAACCCGACTATTTTTACGAGTAGTACCTACGAAGAAAGTCAAATGTGGTTATTAGAAGATGAATACGAGCGGGTTACGGGTCGTTTTTATCAACCGTAGATGAATCAATTAACAATTAACAATTAACAATTAACAATTAACAATTAACAATTTATCCCTCCATGCTTAACCCAGAAACCGGGTTTCTTGTTTATCTTCTCATTGGTGTCCTCAACTTGGGTAGAAACCCGGTTTCTTTCCCCCACCCGATGCATTCAACCCCAAAACCCGGTTTCTTCGCCGTCTCAGGGATCAAATCTTCGGTTATTCTGTTACAGTGTTGCTAATCGACTCTGGGGCCAATGGTTCCAGCTTGATGTGGAGTGGACTGTCTTTGCATGAAAAAATCCCTGAACCCCCTGATACAAACGGTGAAATTGCCCCTGAAGGCTTTGCTGAAGAGAGCGTCGAACCTAGAGGTAAACCCCACAGGAGACCTCCAGGGATTTTTAGAAAGTCCAAATCCCATAGAACGCAATGTTAGTGGGGTATTGCGGATTGCGGGTTGGGTGTTTCATCGGCGACATGCCATTGAGTCCCTGACCCTGATTCAAGATGAAACTACAGATACAGAAGCAACCATTACCTATGGGGAACCCCGTCCCGATGTAGGGCAGGCTTTTATTGATTTTCCCTCGGCTGAAAATTGTGGCTTTGGCTGGAATTTACCCATTGAACCCAATTATTCTGGAGAGATTGCCATTAAGATTATGGCCAAGTTGGATAATGGGGATTCGCTCTGTTGTTTTGCCCGTACCATTACGATTCAAAATGTGTACGAGCGTCCCCCAAAGGTGAAAATTTCCCAGGTGATTTCTGGGTTTATGACTAAGGTGATTTTGGCTTATAAACAGCGCGGTGGCATTCCCTTATCTCCTGCGGTTTGGATTCGGTTTGTGAAGCGCTATGTTGACCAAACCCAAACTCAGCAATTTTCAGCCTATTCGACCATTATTCATCCTTGGCAACAGCAAGACCCCTATCAGCGTTGGTTAGACCATAATCGTTTAACCTCTAGGGTGCGGGAGTTGATGGAGGAGTCGGCGCAAAGCTTGGAGAAAACCGGGGTAAAAATTAGTGTGGTGGTTCCGGTTTATAATCCACCGAAGGGCTTTTTAGAAGAAACGATCGCCTCTGTACAAGCGCAAATTTACCCCAATTGGGAATTGTGCATCGCGGATGATGCCTCTAGCCAACCCCATGTTAAGCAGGTTTTGACCCAAGCGCAAGCCTCAGACCCTCGGATTAAGGTGGTCTTTAGGACGGAAAATGGTCATATTGTTAAGGCGACGAATTCGGCCCTAGAGGTGGCAACGGGGGAGTATATTGCCCTTTTAGACCATGATGACTTGCTCTCTCCGGATGCGCTTTTGCAGGTGGCTGAGTGTGTAGACCAATACCCTGATGTGGATTGGATCTATACGGATGAGGATAAAATCACGCCCACGGGAGAGCGCTACGGGTATCAGATGAAGGGGGTTTGGAGTCCAGAAATGGCGATCGCCCACAATTACACGCACCATTTAGCCATCATTCGCAAGCGCTTAATTGACGAGGTGGGAGGGTTGCGACCGGGCTTGGAGGGAGCGCAGGATATCGATCTTTACCTGCGGGTGCGGGAAAAAACTACGGTTGACCGGGTGCGTCATATTCCCCATGTTTGTTATCATTGGCGCGTTCATCCGGAAAGCACGGCTTCTAAGGGAACTCAGAAAACCTATGTATTTGATAGTGCCTATCGAGCGATTTCGGATACCCTGGAACGACGCAACTTAAAGGCCAAACCTTTTTTACCGGAGTTGGCAACGAAGTATGGGTTATGTTTGCATCAGTTGCAATGGGATAGCTCGATTTTAGCCGAAAATCCGGTGACGATTGTCATTCCGACCCGCGATCGCACCGAAATCTTATCCCAATGTATCGCCAGTTTAGAGAAGACCGTAGATTCGCGCTATGTGCAAGTGATTATTGTGGACGATCAGTCTACGGAAGCGAAGACAGATGTGTTTTTTAGCCAACTCGAAGAGGGTTCTTTATCCTCCCTGGGAGACCTCAAATTAACCTATCAGGTGATTAGAAGCCAACGTCCTGACCCCAGTTTAACCGGACGGGAAGGCTTCAACTATTCTCGGTTGGTGAATATTGGCGCTGCCCAGGTGAAAACACCCCTGATGTTGCAGCTTAACAATGATATCACGGCGATCGCCCCCGGTTGGCTCGAAGACATGGTCGGTTGGATGTCCATCGAAGGAGTCGGAGTCGTTGGCGCTCGTCTCCTTTATCCCGATAATACCCTACAACATGCCGGAGTTTCTATCGGCCCCAATGGCGGATTAGCCGGTCATTTATTCCACGCTTTACGCCAAGAAGAATTGGGTTATCTCTTCTATCCCCACACCACGCGCAACGTTTCCGCCGTCACCGGAGCCTGCTTGCTCACCTCCACCGAACTTTACCATCAAGTGGGCGGATTTGATGAAGAAAAATTAGGCTTAGAACTCAACGACGTAGACTATTGTTTGCGCGTTCAAGAAACCGGTAAGCGCGTCGTTTATACCCCCCAAGCCACCCTCATTCACCAAGGCAGTGCTTCACGGGGAGATTATTACAATCCCAAAGAACATCTCAATTTCATGGAGCGATATCAGGGCAGGAAAGACCCCTACATTAACCCCAATATTAATATCGACTCCATGGCCATGGACTTAAACCCCCTCCACTATGTCCATAGTCGTCGCATTTCTGGCATTAAAATCTTGCTCGTCACCCACAACTTAGCCCTCGAAGGCGCTCCCTTAATGGCCTATAATTTTGCCAAGCATTTTGTCGAGTCGGGAGAATGTAAAGTCAACGTCGTTTCCCTGGTTGATGGGCCGTTACGCAATGATTATGAGAGCTTAAAGATTCCCGTAAAATTGATAGAAGATAATCTGCAACGAGTCGATAACAGTTTAGAAACCTACCATCAGCGTCTCCAGCAGGTCGGAGAACTCCTAGACATGACCGAGTTCGATCTCGTTATCTCCAATACCATGGTCGGGTTTTGGGGAATCGAATTAGCCCAACTTTTCGGCTTACCCAGTATTTGGCATATCCATGAAAGTTGTACAATTGAGCGCAGTTTACGCAACTTTTTTGGCGACTCTCCCCCGCAAGTGATGCGCGGTGTATTAGAGCATTGTTTTCAGAATGCATCGCGGGTAATTTTTGTGGCGGATGCGACACGGGAAATTTTCCACGATCTCGATATTCATGGCCGTTTTCGCACCATTCCCGGAGGCATGGATTTAGGAAAAATAGCCGAGTTTCGCCAAAGGAATAGTAAGTCTTATTTACGGCAAAAATATGGAATTTCTGAAGAAAAAACCGTTATTTCGGTGATTGGAACGACATGCGAGCGTAAGGGACAACATATTTTCTTGGAAGCCATTAAGCAGTTAGAGAAGATTTATCCCGCATCGAAGTTTAAGAATCTAGAGTTTTTGATTGTCGGTACTCGCGAAATTATCTATCTGGATTATTTGCATCAGGTACAAAATAGGCTAAAATTAGATTATGTGAAAATGTATCCAGAAACGCGCTATGTATTTGACTTTTTTGGCTTAACCGATATCTTTGTCTGTACGAGTTTTGAGGAGTCCTTTCCGAGGGTGATTTTAGAAGCGATGGCGTTTGAGCTAAAGATCGTCAGTACCGATGTGTTTGGCATACCGGAGATGATCGGCGATCGCCACGAAGGGTATTTGGTGCGTCCCGGCGATCCAGAGGCGTTAGCCAACGTTTTAGTGGAGGCGATCGAAACCGACTACGCCAACCGTCTACGCGGCAATGCCTATGCACGAGTCCATCGCCTATTTGACAACCAGAAACAATTACCCAAACACCTGGAAATGGTGAAAGAAGTCGTCTTGCAACATGAATAAAACATTCTCTATTCTCTAACACTCAATGAAAACACCATCTTCCTTCCAATTCATCTTTCTTCCTACCCTTATTTCTCTAATGATGGGATTAATTTCCTGTCAGCCCACTCAACAATCTAGTCATTCGAGTAGTAATTTACCACCCGAAGAAGTAACCATTCGTTCAGCCCATACTACCTGGATTGAAGAAAGTTTTCAAACCACAATTGTTAATATAGGTCTAGAAAAACTAGGGTATCAAATTGATTCGGTCCAAGAACTAGAGTATCCAGGAATTTACCTCTCTCTGGCCAATGGAGATTTAGACTACACTGTGATTTACTATAGCCCCAGTCATCAAACCCTGTTTGACCAAGCCGGAGGCGATGAAGTATTACAAAAATTAGGATCTTTCGTTCCCATCGGTAACCGAGGGTATCAAATTGACAAAAAAACGGCTGAAGAATACGGAATTACTAATTTAGAGCAGTTTCAAGATCCCACAATTGCTAACCTTTTTGACATGGATAGAGACGGAAAAGCAGATTTAGCTGGTTGTAATCCCGGTTGGACTTGTGAATCAGTTATCAATCATCATATAGAGGTATACGAACTGGAAGGGACAGTCGAACAAAACCAGGGAAACTATACGGCCTTACTGAGTGATGTTATTACTCGGTATAAAGAGGGCGATCCCATTATGTTTTATGCTTATAACCCTCATTGGATTTCTGCGGTTTTAAGACCCGATGAAGAGGTGATTTGGTTAGAAGTTCCTTTCACATCAATACCAGATAATCCAGATATTACGGAAGAAGATACCATATTTAATGGTAAAAACATGGGTTTTTCAGGTGGCGGACAAGAAATCGTAGTTACTAAAGAATTTGCAGACGCTAATCCAGTCGCAAAACGTTGGTTAGAATCTGTTCAAATCTCTCTTGAAGATATGAACGAAGTGAGTTTAAGAATTAAAGAAGGTGAAAATTCTCAGGAAGATGTTCGTCGTTTAGCAGAAGAATGGGTAAGTAAAAATCAAGAGCAGTTCGATCGCTGGATTGAAGAGGCAAAAGCTGCGGAGAATTAAATGAATGTGGCATATCAGAAGAAAGTCTTGTTTTCTATATCAACTTATGGGGGAATGCCTACGCACGAGTCAATCGCTTATTTGACAACCAAAAACAGTTACCCAAATACCTAGAAATGGTGAAAGAAGTTGTCTTGCAACATGAATAAAACATTCTCTATTCTCTAACACTCAATGAAAACACCATCTTCCTTCCAATTCATCTTTCTTCCTACCCTTATTTCTCTAATGATGGGATTAATTTCCTGTCAGCCAACTCAACAATCTAGTGAAGATCCCTCCCCTCAACAAGTAACGATTCGTGCGGCTCAAAGTACCTGGGTTGAAGAAACATTTCAAAATGAATTAGTCAGTATAGGACTTGAACAACTGGGTTATCAAATCGCTCCGCCCAGAGAAGTCGATTACCCAGCCATCTATCTATCTCTTGCCAACAACGATCTAGACTATAGCGTCATCTACTACAACCCACAGCATGAAGGATTATTTGCTAATGCTGGTGGTGAAGAAAAGATGGAGCTTTTAGGTGTTTTAGTTCCCTTTGGAGAAGCGGGATATCGGATTGACAAAAAAACAGCCGAGGAATACGGGATTTCGAGTATAGAGCAACTCAAAGATCCAGAAATTGCTAAACTCTTTGATTTTGATGGTGATGGAAAAGCAAATTTAACCGGATGTAATCCGGGTTGGGCTTGCGAATTGATCGTCGAGCATCATATAGAAGCCTATGGACTTCAAGATACTGTGGAACAGGATCAAGGACAGTATGTAACCCTACTTGCTGATACGATCGCCCGGTACAAACAAGGCGGTTCTATTTTATATTATGCTTACAATCCTCATTGGATCTTTGCTGTTTTAAAACCTAATCAAGATACCGTTTGGTTAACAGTTCCTTTCACCTCTCTCCCTGAAAGTCAAGGGGAAGTTACAGAAGCCGAGACAACCGTAGACGGAAAAAATCTGGGAATTTCAAAAACAGGTCAAAATATAGTGGCGAGTCAAACATTTGTCGAGAGGAATCCTATGGCTAAACGTTGGCTTGAATTGGTGCAAATTCCAGTGCAAGATATGAATCAAATTAGTTTACGAATTAAAGATGGAGAAAATTCTCCGGAGGATATTCGTCGCTTGGCAGAAGAATGGATCGGTGAAAATCAAGAGCAGTTCGATGGGTGGTTAGCCGAAGCGAAAATAGCAGGGGAGTAAACGAATATGAAGTATAACAAATTTTTATTAACTTCGATGCTGGTTGGTTTATTAACAACTCTAATGAGTTGTCAAACCTCTCCCGAATCTAGAGAAACGACTTCCCTCGAAGCGGTAACTATTCGAGCCGCCCATAGTGGTTTTGTGGAAGAAAGTTTTCAAACAGAAGTAGTGAATTTGGGACTCGAACAACTGGGTTACAACATAGATACCGTCAAAGAACTCGATTACTCTGTCATCTATGTTTCCCTAGCCAATAGTGACCTGGATTATACAGTAATCTACTATAACCCAGCCCATAAAGACTTTTTTGAAAATGCGGGTGGATCTGAAAAATTACAGATCTCAGGACTTGTGATTCCTGAAGGCAGCCAAGGATATAGAATTGACAAGAAAACAGCCGATCAATATGCTATTACTAACATTGCTCAATTGAAAGATCCAGAACTGGCGCAACTCTTTGATTCAGATGGAGATGGGAAAGCCAATTTAGCAGGGTGTAACATAGGTTGGAGTTGTGAATCGATGATCGATCATCACATCCAAGCCTACGAACTCGAAGATACAGTGGAACAGGATCGAGGAAATTTCACCGCTCTTCTGGCTAATATGATTGCTCGTTATCAAGAAGGAAAACCTATTGTATTCTATGCCTACAATCCTCATTGGATATTTGCCGTTTTACAAACCGATCGAGAAGCCGTTTGGTTAGAGGTTCCTTTTACCTCTCTCCCAGGAGAAATGAGTAATTTAACCGCAGAAGAGACTACATTTAATGGCAAAAATCTGGGATTTCCAGGAAGCAAACAGAATATTGTTATTAATAAAACGTTTGCAGAAAGTCATCCTATAGCAAAACGTTGGTTTGAGTTGGTACAAATTCCCTTGGCGGATATGGATAAAATTAGTTTACGAATTAAAGATGGAGAAAATACGCCGGAAGATATACGCCGTTTAGCAGAAGAATGGGTAAGTGAAAATCAAGAGCAGTTCGATGGGTGGTTAGCCGAAGCGAAAGCGGCGGTAGAATAACCAAAGATCTATTATCTAACATTCATGAACTTACAATTTTGGTCAAAATCTTCATTGATTCCCACCGTTGTATCTCTGATCATGGCATTGACTGGCTGTTCTCTGACTGTACCATCGGCGAGCAACTTGTCACCCGAAGAAGTAACCATTCGTTCCGCCCATAGTACCTGGCTGGATGAAATTTTTCAAACTGAGGTGGTTAATATTGGTCTAGAACAGCTCGGTTATCAGATAGCTCCCGTGCAACGATTGGAGTATCCAGGAATTTATTTATCTCTGGCTAATGGCAATTTAGATTACAGCGTTATTTACTATAGTGCCAGTCATAATAGTATGTTCGATCGAGCTGGAGGGGATGAAAAAATACAAAAATTAGGCGTTTTGGTTCCCATTGCCACTAGAGGCTATCAAATTGATAAAAAAACAGCAGAAGAATATGGGATTACCAATCTCGGACAATTGCAAGATGAAAGCTTGGCTAGACTGTTTGACTGGGATGGAGATGGAAAAGCGAATTTAGCTGGATGTAATCCCGGTTGGGGTTGTGCATCAATTATCAATCATCATTTAGAAGTTTATGGCTTGCAAGAGAAGGTTGAACAAGAGCAAGGAGTATATGAAGCTCTGCTTAATGATGAAATCACTCGTTATCAAGAGGGAAAACCGGTTTTATTTTATGCTTATAATCCCCATTGGATATCGGCGATTTTAAGGCCGGATATCGATACGATTTGGTTAGAAGTTCCGTTTACTTCGTTACCCAAAAATCAGGGGTTGAGTGAAGCAGAAACTAGCTTTAATGGCAAAAATACCGGCTTTCCAGGAGGGGCACAAGAAATTGTGGTGAATCCCGAATTTGCCGCCACGAATCCTGTCGCAAAACGCTGGCTAGAATTAGTGGAATTCTCCCTTGAAGATATGAATGAAATCAGTTTGCAGATTAAAGAAGGAGAAAATAGTCCTGAAAAAATTAGCCTTTTAGCAGAAGAATGGGTGCAGGAAAATCAAGAGCAGTTCGATCGCTGGATTGCAGAGGCAAAAGCGGCAGGGGAATAAACCCTATGGGGGAAACGGATGAATCCTCTGCCAAAATTATTATACTATACAGTGATTACCGTATTGTACTCTCAAATTGCCAAGATCATGACTATCCAATTATCTCAAAGACTGATCGTCTTCAGCGCGTTGGTTTCTCTGTTTCTGGGATTAACCTCCTGTCAACCCACCTCCGAATCGACGGATGGAAGTGAGGGTTTGCCCCCGGAAGAGGTCACCATTCGTTCAGGACATAGTAGCTGGGTGGAGGAAAGCTTTCAAACTCAGGTGGTTAATATCGGTCTAGAAACGCTCGGTTATCAGATTGATACGGTCAAAGAGTTGGAGTATCCAGGCATTTATCTGTCTGTTGCCAATGGAGATTTAGATTATAGCGTTGTCTATTACCAACCGGGTCATGAAGATTTTTTTAATAATGCTGGGGGTGAAGAAAGATTAAGGGGATTGGGGATGTTCATTCCACCGGGAACCCAAGGCTATCTGATTGATAAAAAAACAGCCGATGAATATGGAATTACTCATATAGATCAGCTTCAAGATCCGGAAATTGCCCAGTTGTTTGACTTTGATGGAGATGGCAAAGCTAATTTAACGGGATGTAATCCGGGTTGGGGTTGTGAAACAACCACGAATCATTTTATTGAAGTTTATGGACTTCAAGATACTGTGGAACATGACCAAGGAAGTTATACGGCTTTGTTAGCGGATGCGATTACTCGTTACGAAGAAGGAGAACCGATTTTATATTATGCTTATAATCCCCATTGGGTGGGCGCTGTTTTAAGGCCAGGTGAAGATGTGATTTGGTTACAAGTGCCTTTTACGTCTTTACCAGAGCATATGAGCAATGTTTCGGAAGAAGATACAACGTTTGATGGTAAAAATCTGGGGTTGCCGGGAAGCCGTCAACAGATTATGTCTAACCCGGAGTTTTTGGAACAGAATCCAATCGCAAAACGCTGGTTTGAGTTGGTGCAAATTCCCTTGGAAGATATGAATGCAATAAGTTTGCGAATTAAAGAAGGGGAGAATACGTCGGAAGATATGCGCCGGTTAGCCGAGGAATGGGTGAGTGAAAATCAAGAGCAGTTCGAGCGCTGGATTGCAGAAGCGAAATCAGCAGAGGAATAAACTGCCAGAAATAGACTTTTTAGATGAAACAGTCCACACCCTTAGCCTTTGACGCAAACGACTTGCTTAAGAGTCGCCACGACTTCCACCAAATCTGACTGATTCTTCATCACCCGATCGATGGGTTTATAGGCTCCTGGAATTTCATCTAAAACGCCCTTATCTTTGCGGCACTCAACTCCATCGGTTTGGGCAATTAAATCATCGAGGGTATAGGATTTTTTCGCCTTGTTTCTCGACATTAATCGCCCTGCACCGTGGGAGCAGGAGCAATAACTTTCTATATGGCCTTTCCCTTTGACAATGTAGGATTTCGCACCCATGGAACCGGGAATGATGCCATAATCATTGGCTTGCGCTCGCACTGCTCCTTTACGGGTGACATACACTGATTCACCGAAATGGGTTTCTTTTTCAGCATAATTATGATGGCAATTCACCTCTAGTAAAGGTTTCATTGGTTTGCCTCCGGTGAGGTGTTTTTCGATAATTCGCTTTAATCTGGCCATCATGACATCCCGATTAAACCGAGCATACTTTTGTGCCCATTGTAGATCGTGCCAATAGGCTCTAAATTCGGGAGTACCGGCGACAAAATAGGATAAGTCGGGGTCTGGTAAGGAGGTTTGGGCTAATTTGGCTAAGTCTTTGGCTGTATGAATATGATTTTGAGCCAATCGATTGCCAATATGCCGAGAACCGGAATGGAGCATGAGCCAAATTTGGTTTTCGGTATCTAGACAAACTTCAATGAAATGGTTGCCACCGCCTAATGTTCCCATTTGTTTGAGGGCTTTTCCATCTAGGTTTTTTACCCCTTTGTGCAAGTCCTTAAAGTCTTGCCATCCTTGCCAGTTGGTGACGGTTTTTTCGATGTCTTTATTGTCATTGAAGCCTACGGGAATGGCTGCTTCAATGTCTTGACGAATTTTTTTGAGTTTGCCATCGAGTTGATCGGCCATCAATGGGGTTTTTAGGGCTGCCATACCGCAGCCAATATCGACACCTACGGCGGCGGGGATGATGGCTTCTTTGGTGGCAATGACGGAGCCAATTAAGGCTCCTTTGCCTAAATGAACATCTGGCATTAAGGCCACATGCTTGAAGACAAAGGGCAAGGAGGCTACGTTTTTTGCCATGCGGGTTTCGTCGTGGGCTAGGGGGTGGTTTGCCCAAGAGAGTACGGGTTTGGCTTGGGCAAATTGCAGATGTTCATAAGGCATGGGAATGATCCTCTCATGTCCAGTATTAGGGCAGATACTTGCACTGTACTACAGGATAATACAAGTCGGAGGCATCTGTCAATAGCAGGGAAAAGGCCTGTATTAATGAAAAATAGGCAAAAGGCAAAAGGCAAAAGGGTAATGGGTAATAGTTAATGGGAAAACTTGAGTGTATTCTTATTTAAGGGTTGGGGGCACTTGGATCTAACAGACGTTGTTTATAAGCGGCCCATCCGCCGTATTCAGAAATATCTGGCCAGCGATTGGTTTCAATCAATTCTTGAGGGTAAAGCATGGCGGAAACTTCTGAACCATCTTCGAGTTTGATGTTCCCTTCGTATAATCCTGGTGGTTCATTGGCCATGAGATTATTATATTGCTCAAGGGTGAGTTCATAGACTTCTCCGGGAATGGAAATTCCTCCTTCAGGGACTTCATAAATGCCTGGATGGAGGTCGTTAACGGAATGGAGGCGATAGAGGGGTAAGGTGTGAGTGGCACAAATTAAGGTTGCGCCTTGCAGGTTTTGATGATGGGGTTGTCCACTGAGGGCTGAACCACAGATAAAAAATTGTTTAGTGTTTACCATAGTCCAAGCGATATTTGAAGGTTTTTTAATCTTCTATTTTAACAATAAGAAGGTGACTTGTAAACAGCCCACAATTACGCCGAGTACGCCGCCTAAGTTGACAATGGCTTGTAGTTCACTGCGGACGATTCCATTGATGGCCATTTCTAAGTTGGCGGGGGAGGTGGCATTGACGCGATCGATAATTACTTGGTCAATGTCTAAAATGGGAATGACTTGGGAAATAATCAGTTCTAGGTCTTTTTCTAAGTAGCGGTCTAAAACGAGGGCGAGTTCTTTGCTGACAATTTCTAGGGAGGATTGCATAATTGGGGAGTTTTGCAGACGATTGAAAATTAGGGTGGCGATGTTTTCCCAGTTTATGGAGTTGCCTAAGCCTTCAATTAATTCTGCGCCCCGTTCTTGTAAATAGATTCTGACGCTCTGGCGAATGTTTTTCCGCAGTTGCCGCACGGTGAGGACGGGTAAATTTTGTAGGGAGAGACTTTGTAGCCATTGTTGGGTTTTGCGCTGGATGGCTAGGGCATCCATGAGTTCTTTTATTTTTTGGTTGGCTTGTTCCCGTTCGTCTAAGCAATAATTGCGGAGACGATGTAATGAGTTTTTGAGTCCTAGGAGGTTGGCGACGACCCAGTATGTGCCACTGGTTTTTTCCCGAAAGCCTTCGTCAATGATTTGAATGTTGTAGTCGGTGAGAAAGTCGATGATGGCTTGGCGAATGGTATTGGGGGGACAGACGACATGAAAGAGCCATTCGGAGAGCGATCGCGCCTGAACTTCGGTTAGGCTAAAATCTAAGAGGATTTGATCGAAGATATGGTTAATCTGGTCTTCGAGGAAATCTTCTCGCCGAGCCAACACCCGAATTAAGCGCGGTAGGGACTGACCGAGTAAGTCTTTGAGGATACCGGCTAAAATTTTAATGGTTTTTTGTTCTTTGTCTGCCTGGAGCTGCTTTAAGGCTAATTGGAGTAACCAGAGGATAGCGGCTTGGGTGCGGTCGGTTTGGAGTAAGCGACGGGCTAAGTTTTGCAGTTCGGTGGGGGTGAGCAATGACCCCATAATGGTATCGGCAACTCTCTGGGCTAACCGTCCTTGGTTGCTGGGAATTAAGCCGGGAGTGAAGGGGAGTTTCTTTTTACCAATATAAATGGCTCGATAGGGGCGAAAGAGCATTTTGATGGCTAAATCATTGGTGAAATAGCCAATAACGCCACCGGCAATGGGGGGAGTAATGTATATCCAAAGATCTAAAAAACGCAAGGCTAGGACTAGGAATCAACAGATTTGGTCGTCACCAATACTCCCATCATACCGCTTGCGATCGGATAATGAACGGCGTGGGTAAATCCTGCTTGGTAGGCGAGGGTGACTTGTTGGGGGCCGAGGGGAAAGCGCTGGAGACTGGGCAGAATGTAGGCGTATTCTTCGGTGAGTCCTTGTTGTTGGGCGTAGGGAACGACGATTTGATTGAGATACCAGTTTTGAAACTGCTGGAGTAGGGGTTGGCTGGGGCGATGGAAGTCGAGGATGGCGGCGGTTGCGCCGGGTTGGAGGATGCGATGGAGTTCTTGGAGTGCTTGGGGGATGCTGGAGACGTTGCGGAGTCCATAACCCATGGTGGCAGCGTGGAAGGTGTTGTCGGGGAAGGGGAGATGGAGGACATTGGCTTCGAGCCAGTGGATGGGTGTCCAGGTATAGTGCTGTTTGGCGATCGCCAATAAATTCTCAGAAAAGTCTACCCCATACACTTGGCCCGTGGGCCCCACTTGGCGAGCTAATAACCGGGTCAGATCCCCACTTCCACAGCACAGATCGATCGCCACTGAGCCGGGTTTTGCCCCACTCCACTGAACGGTCATCTGTTTCCAGATCCGGTGTTGTCCTAAACTAAACCAGTCGTTCAGGCGATCGTAAACTGGAGCGATGCGATTAAAAATATCTTGAACCTGAGTTTGAGTCATTGAAAGGCAAAAGGCAATAGGTAATAGGTTAGGTTTCTTTCCCCCATTCTCCGCGTCCCCGTGTCCCCCCATCCCCCCATCTCCCTATCTCCCTAACCCATGGCCGCAATAAGCAAACCCACCAGTTGGGCAGAGGTATGAATGGAGGTTTGCTCTTCTTCGCTCAGGTTATAGGCTTCTGTCCATTGTAGGGAAAGCAGTGCTAAGAGTTTTTGTTGATAGTGGATAGGAATAGCCAGATGTTCCTGGATAGGGCCATCCGCCAGTTTTGAGTGTTGGGGGGCAGCCGAGGATAGGGCTTCTTGAGTTGAGGTATCCGTACTCAAGTCGATTAAGTCGTCGGTGCTGCTATAACGACCCATAGAGGAGCTAAGGGCCCCATCTTTGGCTATTTGTAGGATACAGCCTTGGGTTTCAAAGGCTTGGGCAAACACTTCGGCGATCGCCCCTAGAGCCGTCTCTAGTTCTTGAGGTTCTTGGGTTAACTTCACTAAGGTCGAGAGCAGCAGGGTTTGAGCCTGACAAGCTTCTAACTCTTCCGTGCGCTGTTTGAGCAAATCATAGGTTTGAGCGGCCCGATCTACCACTCCCTTTAATTCTGTGGGGTCCCAAGGTTTCGTAATATATTTATAGACTTGGCCAGAATTAATCGCTTCTACCAGGTCTTCCACATCCGTAAACCCAGTCAGAATGATCCTCATGGTATTCGGATACTGTTCTACCGTCTGGCTCAGGAACTCTGTACCCTTCATTTGGGGCATTCGTTGGTCAGAGATAATGACCGCCACTTCCCCTTCTGCGGACAACACCTTGAGTGCTTCAGCTCCACTTTCGGCTTTCGAGACCTGAAATTCGCGCCGAAAGGTTCGGTAAAGCAAGTCCAAATTATCCGGTTCGTCATCTACGACGAGCATTTTTGGCTTTTTCCGTCGGCTCATACTCTTAACTGGGGAACTTGTGGGTAATTGAGACCAGCACATAGCAACCGGTCACTCTTTAATGATAATGGCTTTTGGGTTGTTCTCCAACTTCAATTATTGGGTGAGTCGAGCGATCGCCGTGTTTTAGCGATCGCCCAGGTTTGGGTATTGGCCAATCTCTGTGCCTTCAACCCAAGTTTGTTGAGCTTCATCGAACTCCACTAGCCAACTGAGGACTTCACGGGGTTCTTCTATGGCCTGATCGTTGAACCGAGCGGCTTCACTCAAATAGCCGACATAATGCCCCATGAGAAAATAAACCGCTACCATGGCTACCGCAGCCCCTGCCACTAGAACCCCAGCTAACATCAGAGAGAATTCCCGCGTATGAATCGCCGATTCCATCAGATGCAAAGACCAGGCTACTAAGGCAATGACAATTATGAGAATAATGATCATTGCTCGTTTAAGAAATGTAACAATTCCTGTATTGTAACAAGTTATTGCAGGACTGTCGCGGTTCAATTGTTAAATTCTTCTAGAAATCTGTGCTTTCTGAACAGAACGTGATAGATATTACTTCATGAGTTGTCTGATTTTCAGACCTTGGGCGGCTAAATGCTCCTTAATTTGAGCCACAGACAATTGGCCATAGTGGAGTAAAGACGCTAAAAGGGCGGCTTCAGCCTTGCCTTCAGTTAACGCCTCATGGATATGTTCGCAGGTTCCCGCACCACCAGAAGCAATCACCGGAATTTCCACAGATTCAGCAATCGTGCGGGTTAGTTCCAGATCGTAGCCCGCTTGAGTGCCATCAGCATCCATGCTCGTGAGCAGAATTTCTCCCGCTCCACGAGCCGCTACATCCTTCGCCCAGGAGAGGGCATCGAGTCCGGTATTCTCCCGTCCCCCGCGCACATACACATCCCATCCTGGATTCTCTGGGTTGCTGCGTCGTTTCGCATCAATCGCGACAACAATACACTGATTCCCAAAGCGATCGCTCGCCCGATTCACCAAATCCGGGTCTCGGACTGCCGATGAGTTAATACTCACCTTATCCGCCCCAGCCCTTAACAAATTTTTAATCGTTTCTAAGGATTGAATCCCACCACCCACCGTCAGAGGGATAAACACCTGTTCAGCCGTCCGGTAAACCACATCCAAAATAATATCCCGGTCTTCATGAGTCGCCGTAATATCCAGAAACACCAACTCATCCGCCCCCGCGTCATTATAGACCGAAGCCAACTCCACCGGATCGCCCGCATCCTGAAGATTAACAAAATTAATCCCCTTCACCACTCGCCCTGCCCTCACATCTAGACAGGGTAAAATCCGTTTAGCAACCATCTCTATCCTCTTAATTATTACTTATTAGTTATTACTTTACAGTGGGATCAACTATTTTTGTTTAATGACCACCAAGGTAATATCATCAAACACCTTCTGCTGCCCAATAAATTCCCGCACATCTTCAATCACCTGCTCGCGAATCTCTTCCGCCGACCGATGTCGATACTCAATTACCACACTACATAACTTTTGTAAACCATATTGAGCTTGATGGATATTAGCCGCTTCCGTAATCCCATCCGTATATAACACAATAATATCTCCAGGATTGAGATGAATATCTTGTTGGTGAATAAACTGCCTAATTTCTCCATCCAAACCAATCGGAAATCCTAAATCAATTGTATCGATAATCTCAACTTGACCATCTAATCGCACCAGGATCAAGTTTTCGTGTTGTCCGCTTAGAGTCATCACCCCATCATGATAGTCCAGAATCGATAAACTCATATTTTTATCACAATTCATGCGTTGTAAATTATCATATAGTGTTTGATTGAGTAAATCTAAAAATTCAATGGGGTTCATTGTATTGACTTTTTGTAGCGTTCGGACTACGGTTTGAGTCATCAACATTAAGACACCACTTTCCAATCCATGACCCGTCACATCACCAATACCAATTTTCAACCGATCGCCTTGCTGAAGCACATCATAGTAATCTCCTCCCACTTCATCCGCAGGTTCCATATATCCAGAAATATCTAAATAAGATATTCTTTTAAGCTCTCCAGGTTTTGGTAGAACCATTTTTTGGATAGTTTTTGCGATGTCTATTTCAGAGCTTAAACGGATATTTTCAACTTTAAGTTTCTCGTTTAAAATGCCAATCTCTTGATTGGCTAACTCTAGTTCTTTTGTTCGTTCTTCGACTTTCTGTTCTAAGGTATGATAAAGATTGGCATTGTCTAGGGAAGTATTGACTAAAACCGTCGCCAGTTGTGAAAATTCATCATCAGTTGATAAGGAAATGTTGCTAATGGCTTTTCCTAGTTTTGTATTTTCAATAGCAGCGCTGAGTTTGTGTAGAGGAGAAACAATACGATGGCGGAAAAAGACCAGAATATCGTAGACTAAAAAAAGAACAGATCCTAAGATTAAAACGATCGCAATTCCAGGAATTAAAAGAGAGTACAATGCTTCTTCTATCGGTTGCTCGACAATGGCAAACCAAGGGACAACGTTCAGGGATTGACCGGATGCAAACACCCATTTATTTTGTAATCCACGATAGAATTGCAGTTCCGTATTGGCAATACTTTCAGGGGTTCGGCCTAATAAATCCTGTAACGTGAGATTGCGATTGACTAAATAGCTGCGGTTGCGATGACTAATGAGATAACCTTCGCTATCGACAATGTAAGCATACCCCAATTCACCAACTTTAATCGCTAAGGTTCTATTCCATAATTCTGTGAGATCGACTCTGATCATTAATATACCCGTTTGAATCCCCAGTTCATCAAATAAGGGTGTGAGGATGTCAAGGGTTGATATTTCTTCTTCGTAAGCGATCTGACTGAACGCTATTTCTCCAAATTCAAGCTCTGTTTTGAGCAATTCAGGGGATTCGTATTGGGTGACATTTAGCCGGCCAAACGCATGATATTGATAGTTTATTTTTCCCTGTTGATTCATGATAAGAATGTCAACAATAGAGGGATTTAGGGAGGCAATTTGCAGAATAGAATATTGAAAATCGTTTGTAGCTTGTAGTAAATTTGAGGCTGCCAGAATACTTGCTTTTAAGCGAATAAAATACTCGTCAAATGCTCTGACTGCTTCCACATTAGATTCAAGCATTTGTTTGTGTACTGACTCAATGCGATTGAGGACTAATAAAACAATGGTGCTACCTAGACCGAATATACTAATAAGCGCGATCAATAATACTTTTTGAATGAGCTGTTTGATTAAAGTTTTTTTTTAGAAATCTTCATGATAAATCACGATCTGATTACTGAATATGGTTTTGCACATTCTCTTGAGAGACTACTTTAATGTCTGGCATATAGATGATAGCAGGAAGGGTTTCCCCCGTTTCTAGATGACGTACCATCATTTGTAGGGCAATACGAGCTTGAATATCGGGAGATTGATCGATGGTAGCAGCAATGTCTCCTTTGGCGATCGCCCCGATCGCCTCCTGAATCGCATCATACCCGGTAATTAAAATATCACTGCGTCCAGCTTTTTGAATAGCCCTGAGCGCCCCCAAAGCCATAGTATCATTGGCACACATAATTGCATCAATATCCGAGAATTCCTCTAGCCATTGAGTTGTAATTTCTTCTGCCATATCCTTATCCCAGAGAGCAGATTGGCTTGCGAGAACATTGATATTACCTTGCTCTAGTCCCGCTAAGAATCCATTGCGGCGATCGATCGCACTCCGTTGACTGGTCACTCCTTCTAAAATTAAAACATTACTATCGTCCTCTAGTTTCTCTACTAACCACTCTCCCATCACTTTTCCCGCTTGAAAATTATTAAAACTGACTAGAGACAACACCTTATTGCTATTAATTGCACTATCTAGAGCAATTACGGGAACACCGGTCTCAATTATTTTTTCCGTCACGGGAACCAGACGATTCGCATCCATCGGAGCAATAATCATTGCATCCGTATTTCCACCGCTTAAATACTCAGATATTAGTCTGATTTGTGCCTCAATACATGCCAACTCATTCTCACAAGAATCGGTAATATAAGCCAACTCTACATTAACCTCAAAATCTTTTCCTGCCTGCTCGATCCCTTGCCATGTCACTGACCAATAATCATGCTCCGATAATTCTGCGTAATTGGGCGCTTTGGTCACAAATGTAATATTCCAGGGTTGAGTCGCCACCCTTTCAGTTTCTAGATCGATATCAGACCGATCGACTTGAGAAATAGTCTCACTAGAACTAGAGGAATTTTCTTCGGGAGTTGACGAGGTGTTAGTAGCCGATTTACAACTCACCAAACTGATGCTAAGATAAAGGAGAATCATCCATGTAGTAAATAAATTAATTTTCATAAAACGCCTAAAAAATAAAAATTATACCATTTTTATTATAAGCGAAAAGAGTCAAGTCGTATACCTAAATCGATCGAAGGTTGATCTGATGTATACTTCAATGAGTGCTGTATCTTTGTCAATGCGAATTGGTGGTTTGGTTTCACTACCAATGACAAAATAGTTCTATTACTCTCAATGACTAATGTATGCGTCTTCTGTTTACCATTGCCCACTTTTATAACCCCCAAGGATCTCAACGACATGCTTCCCAACGTCCCGATCCCCAACCGCGTATCCAAGCGCTCACCTCAAGTCTGGCTGCTATTCATCAACTTTATAGCCAATTTCAATGTATGATTGACATTGGTAAACGGGAGGTTGTGCCGAGTAACCAACAATACGTTAACCATATTGATATTGTTATTTGTACGACCAGGGGACATCATTTACTCAATCAACTGCCCATTTCCCAAGACTCTTACCATCACGACGCTAGTCAATGTGAACCCATGTTTCTGGGGTTTGAATGTCAAGCCCTCTTGCGCGATAACCTAGGATGTTATGATTATTACTGTTTTCTAGAAGATGACTTGATTTTATCTGACCCTTGGTTTTTTGTTAAACTGATGTGGTTTAATCGGATTACGGGCGATCGCAACCTTCTGCAACCCAACCGCTACGAAAGTTCCATCGGTGGCCCATTCCGCAAAGCCTACATCGACGGAGACCTCAAACCCCACGTTACCCAACCCTTTCAAAACCTGGAAGAACATCCCCAACTCACCGGTAAAGTGATGGAATGTCCCGTTGTATTAAAACGTCCTCTTAATCCCCACTCCGGTTGCTACTTCCTCAACGGCGCACAAATGGATTATTGGGTCAATCAACCCCATTTCCTTGACCGGGATACCCGCTTTATCGGCCCCCTAGAAAGTGCCGCAACTCTAGGCATTATGAAAACGTTCCGCATCTACAAACCCGCGCCCCAAAATGCCAACTTCCTAGAAATTCAGCATTTTGGCACGAGCTTTTTAAGTCTGATTGGTAAAAAAGTAAAAATGCCCAATCAAACGGCTTGAAGGCCTGTCAAAATCAAGATTATGAAGCGCTGTATCAAGTCCGGGTCATCAATTCTACAGGGTGATTGCGTAGGCGAACAAAACGGCAAACATCGCCCCCAACGCCGTGTTGATGATGTTCACCCGTTCATTGGTGAGCCAACTCATTTTGGTCTGTAGGGTGGCTCCGATTAAACTTTCGACATTTGTGGCTAAAAATGCCGCTACGAGGCAATAGAGGACACCCAGGAGGCTAATTAGACCCACCAACCAACCGACTAGGGCAAGGGCGATCGCCCCCACCAGACCCGCTAAGGTTCCCTCCAGACTCACTGCACCCTCCGTTCCCCGCGCGACCGGTTGCAATGTGGTAATCAGAAAGGTGCGTTTTCCGTAAGCTTTACCCACCTCAGAAGCGCAAGTATCCGACAATTTGGTGCTAAAACTGGCCACATAGGCCAAACCCAACCAGGGAATGAGTTCATCCGGCCCCCCTTGAACCTGAATAAACAACACCCCCACAGCACAAACTGCACCCACCAAAGCAGACCCCCAAACATTTTCCGGCCCCCTTGCACCGGAGCGTTTTTCGGCAATTCCTTCGGCCTCTTTTTGGGCTAACCCAATGCGAGTGACTCCCGATCCGACTAAGAAATAAAACCCCACCACCGCATAACCGGGCCATCCCAGGGTTCCCCAGACCAGTACCCCCAAAATCCAAGCATGAATCACTCCTGCCAGGGTTAACAATTTTTTCGGCGCTAATGCCACAATGGTCAATAAGACCGTATTCAGAATTACGGCAACGATCCAGGGATGAGTGAAGATGGTTAAATCAGTCATGGAGGATAAGGTCGGTTATGGACAGGGTATTATTTCATCTGGCGTTTCCCGTGCAAAATCTGGAAGCAACCAAAGCCTTTTATGTGGAGGGTTTGGGCTGCCAAATGGGTCGAGAATCGCGCCATGCTCTTATTTTAAGCTTGTATGGCCATCAGTTGGTGGCCCATGTCACCGATGAGCCAATCCCTCTGCAAACCGGCATTTATCCCCGTCATTTTGGCTTGGTGTTTCTGCAAAAGTCGGATTGGGATGAGCTGTTGCAGCGATCGCACGATCGGAATTTACGCTTCTTTCAACAGCCCAAACAACGGTTTCCAGGCCAATTAACAGAGCATTTTACCTTTTTCTTAGCCGATCCGTTTGAAAATTTCCTGGAGTTTAAGCATTACTGCCACCCAGAGGCGATTTTTGGAGCGCGGGAAGTCACTGCTGTGGGCGATCGCACTTAAATGATATCCAATCTAGAAAATAATGCTCGGCAAAAGTCAATCGGGTGACCCTATCCTAAAAATCAAAATAAATATAGGGCAGTGCCCCTTGGGGAGCGAGTAACCACACCAGATATAAACTAACGGGACTTAAGACTAATTTGATCGGCCAATTGAGCTGTAAGTTTAAGCGTCGCTGCAATAAAAACAGCAGAGTCATGACACCGACGAGAGCGAATAAGACCCAAGTAAATTGTAGGCGATCGATGCCTAGGGTATCGAGATAAATTTTCTGGGTAAATTGGGGGTCAGCCTCTTTACCGAATAAGTGGGAAATGGCAAACCAAGAGTCTTTTAAGTTGGGCAGCCGGAAAAATATCCAGGCGGTAAATACCATGGATTGGGTCACGATCCATGCCAAGATTGTGCCGGGTAAACTGCGCCAAAAGGCTTTTAATGTATGACTTTCTTTTGACAAACTATCGATCAAACGATGGACAACTAAGGCTAATCCATGATAAACACCCCAGACAATAAAGCCCCAGGCTGCACCATGCCAAATTCCCGCGATTAACATCACCATCAGCAGATTGAAACAGGTTCTGAATAATCCTAAACGGGAGCCTCCCAAGGGAAAATAGAGATAATTTCTCAGCCAACTTCCTAATGTCATGTGCCACCGTCGCCAAAAGTCGGCAATGCTGGTGGTAAAATAGGGGTCTTCAAAGTTTTCGGGTAGATTGAAGCCGAGTAAAATGGCACTGCCGCGCACAATGTCCACATAGCCACTAAAGTCTAAATAGAGTTGCAGCCCATAGGCGAGGGTGGCTAACCACAGATCCCAACTGCCAGCGCGGACGAGGTGAGTAAAACTGAGGTCTACAATCAGGCCCAACCGGTCAGCAACCAGGGCTTTTTTTGTGGCTCCTAATGCGATTAACCATAACCCTTCTGTGAACATTTCGATGGAGGGAAATTGAGGGTTTCTCAGTTGGGTAGTGAGCTGCTGATAAAGGGTGATGGGGCCAGAAATTAGTTTCGGAAAAAAGAGTTTATAGGCGGCAAATTTGGTGAAACTTTTGGCAGCAGGAGCGCCTCGATAGACATCGACTAAGTAGGCGATCGCCTCAAAACAGAAGAAACTCAGTCCCAAGGGCGCGATCACATTGTCGCTCACCCAGTCCGCAGAAGCCGTAGCAGTGGGGATTTGCCAGATCTCGCCCACGGAACCGAGGACAAAGGGAACATACTTAAAGCCGAATAGGAGCAAGACATTTAAGACGATTCCAAGGACTAAAATCCAAAAGCGCCGTTGATTCCAACCCGTTTGGGCAAATTGCCACTCTTGGTTAGAGAGCTGCCAGTCTTGGGCGTGGGAACCTGGGACAGTATCGGGAACCAGAACTTTGGCTAAACTATAGTTGACCCAAGTCATCGCCAGCAGCAGGGGAATATATTGGGGTTGCCAAGAGGCATAAAAGAGTAATGAGGCGATCGCCAACAACAAAAACCGCGTTTGCCGCGATCGGCTTGACCAATACAGGATACAAACACTGAATAAAAAGACACCATAAAGGAGAGACGTAAAACTCATCGGTTATGAGAAGCGGGGGAATATAGCATTGTCAAATCATATTCGCAAAATGGTAACACAAGTCTATATAGTCTTTTCATTCCCATATCTCTTAAAATATCATCAAACATCAATTCAATTCCCCCTAGGGGCGGGTTATACCCAAGTCCAGAACACCCACCCATCAATTCCCAAAACCCGCCCCCACAAAATCCATCAACCATTCCCCGTAGGGGCGGGTTTTACCCAAAACTAGAACACCCACCCATCAATTCCCAAAACCCGCCCCCACCCTGTAGTTCAATGAACAGTTGCCAATTTTAAGAAAACCCTGCCACCTCTACAGAACGAGCAACCGCCAATTCTTGCCGGTGTTGCTGAATAGATTCAATCTTGTGCAACGTTTCTGCACTTAGATACCGTTCTCCACAATGGGGACAACTGATGATGGGAATCCCTTCAATAATTAATAAATCCTCTCCTTTCCCATAAGTTCGGGTGACCTCTTGAATATTAACTCCTTCATTGCCACAAATATCACAGAACATAATCTTTTATCCTTGAGTGCTACAAAACATATACTGTAATCATAACAACTTTCCCTGTCCGACCCAATTTAACCACCACTTCTAGGTCTTGATTGTCTAAACCCGTGCCTCGAATTCGGAATTTAGATTCATAAGTATTCCGGTCTCGTTGACGTTCAAGAATTTCACCCGTAAGAATCCCTTGTTCAACATCATAAATGCTTAATCCATCATCAGCCATCTCTTCTTCTGCATGGGTCGTCATCACATACTGATAAGAGGAAACTTTTTGGCGAATATCTCTTAAAATATCATCAAACATAAATGCAATTCCCCGTAGGGGCGGGTTGCCACTACCCAAAGCTCAATGAGAACCTGGGGAGTCAAAAAACATTGATGCCCTTGGTTGAGCAGTAACCTCACCGCTTCTCTGGCTACATGATGCCGTCTATCATCAGGGTTACTCAAGCGTAAAACGACATTGGTATCTAAAAGATAGTCTGTCATTCTTCGTACAAAGAATCGCGGTTAAATGCTTCATCTGGTAAACTAATATTCGTTCTTGCCAGTCCAGAAACCCAATCACGAAACTCTTCCGCTCGTTCTGTTGGTGTTGTGTTTTGCCACAACTTCCTATTCTGTCGAGTCGGATGTTGTGCTTGAGCTTCAATTGAATCGATGAAATCAGCAATTTGGTTTAACTGTTCATCATTGAATTGGTCTAGCTTTTCCTTAATTTTCTGAAGCAACATAGTTAGAAGATCAAACTTGTTGAACAGATTCAATTTTATCACAAATCCCTAATCCTATCCCCCAAAAACCGTAGGGGCGGGTTTGACCCAAATCTAGAACACTCACCCATCAATTCCCTATTCATGTCCGCGAAGCGGAAACCCGCCCCCACTGCCTGTTGATTTTACGCAAATGGATTGACAATTCTCATTTTCTGTGCAATCAATTGATCGTGATGTAAATCTTCAGAGTACAAGATTGTACAATCTAAAGTTAAAGCAGTAGCAATAATTAAACTATCCCAATAAGAGTATTGGTATCGAGATTTTATCTCTAACGCTTGAATCACTTTAAGGGTATCTATTTCCGCAATAGTGAAAGTGCTAACTAACTCTAAGATGATTTCTTGAGCTTCATTATCGGCGACAAGCTTCTTTCTGGTCAAAACATTGAACAATTCTCCTAGGGTTTGAGTGCTGAGACTTATCGAGTCCAACTCATCGGCAATAATTTGCCGTACTTTGAGATATTTTATTTCTGGTTCTTTGGCATAGAGATAGACCCAAAGATTTGTATCTAAAAAGACTTTACCGCTCATGGAGTTCATCTCGATTGAACTGATAATCTGGAGACAATGAAAAAGAGTGTTTGTCTACTAATTGCAAAAACTGCTGCTTTTTACGATCGCCTTCATCCGTGTCGATAAGTACAATTTTAAACGTCTTGCCTTCCATGATCGATTCCAGATGGCGATCGAGAATTAGGCTACCGTTGTTATACGTTGCTGTCAGTATTTTGCACGCCATATGTTCGTTGATGAGAATATTACTGTCCTAACTTAACACAGCAGTTGGGTTTTCGGCGATCGCCTTCCCTCCCTGTCCAGGATTGTATAGCCTAATACTCTCAGCACCGGCACGTCCTTCAACCCAATGGACAAAACCCATCAACCATTCCCCGTAGGGGCGGGTTATACCCAAATATAGAACACCCACCAATCAATCCTCAAAACCCGCCCCCACCCCACCTTCTCAATTAAAAATTAAAAATTAAAAATTGAAAATTGAAAATTGAAAACCACCCAGATCCCCGTAGGGGCGGGTTATACCCAAAACTAAAACACCCACAAATCAATTCCCTAAACCCGCCCCCACCCCACCCACAAATCACCAATACAGCGTTTTTCGATGTTATGAGGTACAGTAATCGAAATGTTCCTTGAGAGTGTTGTCCCATGAAAAGCCTGAAGAATGGGCACTCTAGCGTAAAAAATGGTTTTCCCATTACCCATTACCCATTACCCATTACCGC
>NZ_JAQPOK010000169.1 GCF_030068445.1 Roseofilum halophilum BLCC-M91
GCAGTAGTGCCGTGACAACCCTAAAATGGTGGGTTACGGCGGATTGATAGATTGCTGTCAGAGTCTAGGTTTTAGCCGCCTAACCCACCCTACGCTAATGCACTATTTTAGCTGTGTCACGGCAGTAGGGTGCGTTAGCGACAGCGTAACGCACCTGCTCCCCAAAGAGTTGTAGTGCCGTGACAACCCTAAAATGGTGGGTTACGGCGGATTGAGAGATTGCTATCACAGTCTAGGTTTTAGCCGCCTAACCCACCCTACGCTAATGCTGCCTACTACTCCCCTTCTCCCGTGGGAGAAGGGGCTGGGGGGGTGGGGTACAAGGTTTGCCCTCTCCCTAAATCCCTCTCCCAAGGGAGAGGGACTTTTCTCCCCTTCTCCCGTGGGAGAAGGGGCTGGGGGAAGAGGGCACAACCGTGGGATTTGTAGGGTGGGCAGTGCCCACCTACCCGATCTCACTACATTGCGATCCCCCCAACCCCCCTTTTTAAGAGGGATTTAGGGGGATCTTCAAGGCTCAGAACAAGACAAAAATATAGGAGGTGAAATATGGTTACTGCGATCGCAAAAAAGAGCGCAATTGAAGAGTATCTAGAACAAGAAAATCGGAATATTGACAAAAGCGAGTTTATTCAAGGAGAGATCGTTAAAATGGCGGGTGCATCAGCGAATCATAATATTCTGACAGGCAAACTTCATGCTCTCTTGCTGTTTGCCTTAGAAGATCGGGGTTATTCTGTATTTATGAGCGATATGCGCCTGTGGTTGCCTGTATTCGAGAGTTATCTTTATCCCGATGTCATGGCGATCGCGGAAGAGCCAATTTTTACCGACAGCAAACAGATCGCACTCACCAATCCTTGTTTCATTGCCGAAGTCTTATCCACCTCTACAGAAGGGTTTAATAAAAGCCAGAAATTTACCCTCTATCGCTCCATTCCCCAACGATCGCCCCGATGCAGAAAAAGAAAGTAACGAAATTAACCCCGATGTCTTGGGCTATATTTTCGAGAAGTATATCAATCAAAAGCAGTTTGGAGCCTATTACACCCGTCCGCAAATCACCGAATACTTATGCGATCGCACAATAAACAAGTTAATTTTAGACCGGGTTAACCGTCACGCTAACCAAGAATTTACGGACATCAAACAGCTATTAGGGAGCTTAAACGACTCCCTCTGTCACCTGCTGTTAGAGGACATTTTACCCGAATTATCCTTACTCGATCCCGCTTGTGGCTCTGGGGCATTTTTAGTGGCAGCAATGAAGACGTTAATCCCCATTTACCAGCAGATTATACATCGCGTAGCTCAGTCCAGCGATGAGCGGTTAAGCGCTTGGTTACAGCAGATTCAACAGAGCCATAACTCCCTAGAATATTATATCAAAAAGCGGATTATTACCGATAATCTCTATGGGGTAGATATCATGGAGGAAGCGACAGAAATTGCTAAGTTGCGCTTATTTTTGGCTCTGGTTGCTTCCGTGGATCGGGTGGAAGATCTCGAACCTTTGCCCAATGTGGATTTTAACATTATGGCGGGGAATTCTCTGATTGGTTTGATTCGGGTGGATGGAGATGCCTTTAATCGTTTGCATTCTTCCAGTTCTGCAATTCAAGGCGATCTTTTAGCGCCTCTGGCAGCTTCCGAATATCAAAAGATTCTGGCGGAGAAAAACAAGAGTATTGAACTGTACAAAAAACATGCTTTTTTATCCGACGAGCAACGCCATCCGGAGGAGCGATCTAAGGATCAAAGTATTTTGGCGCTCAGAGATCATATTGATGGCATGAATCGGGAGTCTCAGGTTAAGCTGAATCAGATTTTGTTAGATGAGTTTAGTACCAAGTTGGGGATAAAATATGAACAAGCGCAACTGCAAGGGAAACCCAAGAAGCGGCTATTGAATCGTGGCGATATGGATGCCCTGGAGCCATTCCATTGGGGCTATCATTTTGATAAAGTGTTTGCACGGGGTGGGTTTGATGCCATTATTGCTAATCCCCCTTGGGAGATTTTTAAGCCTCAAGCGAAAGAGTTTTTTGCTCGCTACAGCGATTTGGTGACGAAAAACAAGATGGATATCAAAACCTTTGAGAAGGAGCAGAAAAAACTGTTACAAAATCCGGAAGTTGCCGCAGCTTGGTGCGAGTATAAAAGTCAGTTTCCCCATGTGAGTTTGTATTATCGTTCGGCGGAAAAGTATCAGAATCAAATTTCGGTGGTGAATGGACGCAAGCAGGGAACAGATATTAATCTGTATAAGTTATTCCTAGAGCGATGTTTTCATTTATTGCGCTCAGGGGGAGAATGCGGAATTGTGATTCCGAGCGGCATTTATACGGATTTGGGTACGAAACAATTGCGAGAATTGTTATTTTCCCAAACTCAGGTAACGGGGTTGTTTTGTTTTGAGAATCGCAAAGCAATTTTTGAAGGGGTTGATAGTCGTTTTAAGTTTGTGGTGTTGAGCTTTGAGAAAGGGGGAAAAACTGAATCCTTCCCGACTCGGTTTATGCGTCATGAGGTGGGGGAGTTGCTAGATTTTCCGGGATCGGATGATATTTATTTAGATGTGGATCTGATTCGTCGGTTATCCCCGGATTCTCTGTCGGTGATGGAGTTTAAGAGCGAGATGGATGTGCAAATTGCCCAGAAGATGACGCGCTTTCCGTTGTTGGGGGAAACTGTTGCAGGCAAATGGAATTTAAAGCTTACTCGTGAATTTGACATGACGAATGATAGCCATTTGTTCAAAACGGAGCCAGGGGAAGGGCGATTACCGCTCTATGAAGGTAAGATGATTCATCAGTTTACCCATCTTTGGGGTGAACCTAAGTATTGGCTTGATGAACAAGAAGCTAAAGATGCTTTATTGTCAAAAAGATTAAAATCGATTCAAAAAGAGTGTAGAAAATGCGATTTAGAGGAACCTAGAATTGAAGATATTTTACTAGATTACAATTCTTATAGAATTGCTTTTAGAGATGTGGCTGCAAGCACCAATGAACGAACAGCAATTTCTACTATTTTAACCCCTAATGTTTTTTGTCCACATACAATGTCATTAGAGCAGGTTTATACTTGTCAATTTCTAGGAAATGAGTTTAACTTCAACACTTCCAGCTTGAATAATAAATATCGTCTCTTTATCTGTACATTGATGAATTCTTTTATTTTTGATTGTTGGATACGTCGTAGCATAACGGCTCATGTTTCGTTTTTCTTTGTATACAATACTCCTGTACCACGGCTACAAGAAGGAGATCGCTGGTTCCATCCAATTGTCGATCGCGCCGCCAAACTGATCTGCACCACCCCCGAATTTGACGACTTAGCCGCAGAAGTGGGCTTAGGTTCCCACCACCACGGGGTTACCGATGAAACCGAACGCAGCCAACTGAGGGCAGAACTCGACGGCATCATTGCCCATTTATACAATCTCACCGCCACCGAATTTGCCCATATTTTAACCACCTTCCCCATCGTCCCCGACGCAGTTAAACAAGCTGCCCTCAATGCCTATCGGGATCTCGATTAATATAGTCAATTTCTGGAGGAAGAGGGAACACCGCTATAGATTAAAAATATCCTGTGCTGATAAGTTGAACTGAGGAAAAGTCGGAGAAACAATGGCAGTATTGTCTGTAAAACTCGTCATTTGATATTCATCATCAACTAAATCACAAACAAAAAATGTCGGTTGCTTGGGGTCGCCGATCAACTTTCTCGGCCCCAATGCAGCATAATCGATAATCCAATATTCTTGGATACCCATTTCTTCATAATCTCGAAACTTATTATAGTAATCGTCGCGCCAATTCGTGGCAACCACCTCGACAATTAATTGGACTGATTCAGGATTCTGAACAATAGATTCGCTTTCCCACCGAGATTCCATACCGATCAGTTCTTGGTTCAAAATGATAATATCCGGTTCATATCCTGATTGTTTCCGTTTAGGTTTGACAATTGACTCTCTAGGAATCGTCCAAATTCCTCCTTTTCCCATCTGCCGAATCACAATCAAGAGTTGCTCCATCAGGGAACCGGCTAGATGGGAATGTTTCCCCCTTGGCTTGGGCATTTCGATAATGACTCCATCATGCAGTTCGTATCGGACTTCTGAGTTTTCCGGATACCAGTTTATAAATTCATCAAAATTGTATAATTCGGGTTTGGCTTTGGCTTGAGTCATCAGAAAAATTGGGTCTGAAACCCCGCCCTTCCAGGGCGGCTTTACTAACCATAGGCTACCACAATTACATCTTAGGTGCTACAATGTGAGAACTCCTTTGAATCCCACATGGAAAGAGCATTTAACTACCGATTTTA